>JAACVA010000188.1 GCA_009992615.1 Rhodobacterales bacterium | reverse complement strand
TGCGACCCTGCGCCGCCTGATGGAAGCCCGGATGATCAAGGCGGGGCGGCGCGAGTATGTGCAGGTCTTGCGGCTGCAAAAACAGATGGTGGGTTACAAACTGCTGATCATCGACGAGTTGGGCTTTGTGCCGCTGAGCAAAACCGGGGCGAGCTCCTCTTCGAGTTGATCTCCCAACGCTACGAGCGCGGATCCACGCTGATTACCAGCAACCTGCCATTCGACGAATGGACCGAAACATTCGGGTCAGAACGCCTGACAGGCGAACTGCTCGACCGCCTGACCCACCATGTCAACATCTTGGAGATGAATGGCGAAAGTTACCGCCTTGGACAAAGTAAAGCGCGTCAGGCAACGCCCAAAACCTGAACCTCAATCAGCACAGACTGGCCCTGACGGGCCAAAGCATCCGGGCAACCACCAGCTATATGACAAGCGCGGCCGCCCGGATGCTGGCATGCGACCGCGCCCACATCACGCTGCCCTCAAAGTGGCAACATTTTGCGCTGCCGTTGACAGCCGCGTCATAGCTATCTGGTGCGAAGCCGGCCAGCCCGAGGATCACGGCACGGTCGGTGACGTGACCGACCCCGGTAAAGGCCAGTGACCCGTGCAGCATTGCGCGCAAGCCATGGGTGGTGAAAGAGCGGGCGCGCAGGTGTTCGAGAAACCGTGCCGCCGCCACCATTGGCCCCATGGTGTGTGAGGACGACGGGCCAATGCCTGCCTTGAACATGTCGAATACAGAACGAAACATGTTGATTTTCCGCCCCGGTTCGCGCCCGGCTGTTGCATCCAAAATGGACCTTTGCCCAGCAAGAAATACCCGTTCTTCGCTCAGGGCCGAAAAGGCTGGCCGGTTCGCGGCAGGGTGCCCGGCCCCGCAGGGCCAGTCGGTGCCGCGAGGCAGACCCGACGGGACAGGCTGGCGCAAAACTCCTCGCACCCGGCGCAGTCCCGGCCTATAACTATGAAAAACGCCACCCATTCTGGAGCATTTCTGATGTCAGGCCGCCTTTCCCCCATCGACACCGCCAAGTTTGTTGCCGCCAAGAGGGCCTGCGAATTTGTCGAGGACGGGATGCGGGTGGGGCTGGGCACAGGCAGCACGGCCGCCTGGCTGGTGCGGTGCCTCGGTGAAATGGTCAAGCAAGACGGGTTGCGCATCACCGGCGTGCCGACCAGCAGTCGCACAGCAGAACTGGCCCGCCAGGTTGGGATCAAGGTGGTGAGCCTGGACGAGGCGCGATGGCTGGATGTCACGATTGACGGTGCCGACGAATTTGATGACGAACTGAACCTGATAAAAGGCGGCGGCGGTGCCCTGTTGCAGGAAAAGATCGTGGCCACGGCCAGTGACCGGATGGTTGTGATCGCCGACACGTCTAAACGGGTACAGACACTGGGTGCTTTCCCTCTGCCCCTGGAGGTGGTGCCGTTCGGCTGGCAGACGACCAAAGCGCTGGTCGAGGAAACCCTTGCAGCGCTGGATGTTCTGGGCGACACGGCGACGCGGCGGATGAACGGCGATGCGGCCTTCGTCACGGACGAGGGCAATTTCATTCTGGACCTGCACCTGAACCGGATCGGCAATGCGCGACAACTGGCATTGGTGATCAACCAGATTCCTGGCGTCGTTGAGAACGGCCTGTTCATCGACATCTGCGATGTCGTGGTCATCGGCCACGGCGATGGCCGGGTCGAGGTGAAGGATGTGAACACCGGTCAGACCCAGGAAGAGCGGATTGATTTCATCGATACCGAAAACCTGTTCCGCGATATGGGCGACTAGAGATCAAAGGACGGGCGTCGGGGCTTTTGCCGGGGCTCCTGAAACGCTTGCCAAGCAGGCAATCTTGACACCAACCTGCGACACTGTTGAGCCGACAGCCGGACTTCGCCGCGGGTGACAGAGTTGCCCCCATGACCAGCTTTCGATCAATCCCCGGTGGCGGCCACGTCAATGGCGCGACCGCAAGCAAACGGACCATCTGGCGGTTGTCCGCAGGTCGGCGCGGCAAGGTCGGCATCATCTTGGAGAGTTCTGCCGCATACCGGATGCCATCTTTGTTTCTCTGCCCAAGGCAGCGGGCGCTGCATCGGTTTTGGGGTTTCTGTGCGCTGGCCATCGGCGCCGACTTGTGGGATACCTCAGCGGCGCAGGGGAGGGACCGCGATCCATGGACTTTGATTTTGACCTATTCGTGATTGGCGGCGGTTCGGGCGGCGTGCGCGCCGCGCGGATTGCGGCGTCCGAAGGCGGGGCCAAGGTGGCGCTGGCAGAAGAGCACCGCATGGGGGGCACCTGTGTGATCCGCGGCTGTGTTCCGAAAAAGCTGATGGTGTTTGCCAGTGGGTTTTCCCGTATGGTGCTGGACGCCAAGGGCTATGGCTGGGACATCCGGCAGCATGGCTTTGACTGGTCGGCCTTCCACCCGCATCTGGACCGGGAACTCGATCGTCTCGAAGCCGCCTATCGCCGCAACGCCGAAGCGGCGGGGGTGCAGATCATCGACAGCCGCGCCGTGTTGAACGATGCCCACACGGTGCGCCTGTCCGACGGCAAGACGGTGACGGCCAAACATATTCTGATCGCCACCGGCGGGCGCCCCTTCGTGCCGGATTTTCCGGGCAGTGACCTGGTGATGACCAGCAATGAGATTTTCCAGATGGAGGCGCTGCCACAGTCGATCCTGATTGTCGGCGGCGGCTATATCGCCTGTGAATTCGCCTGTATCCTCAATGGTTTGGGGGTTGAGGTGACACAATTTTATCGTGGTGCGCAAATCCTGAAAGGGTTCGACGACGAGGTGCGCGGCCATCTTTCGGAACTGATCTGCGAAAGCGGGGTAGAGATGCACCTTGGCTGCGATGTGATCGAGATGCAGCGCCAGGACGAAGGCATCTGGGTCAAGGCGACGAATGGCAAGAACCGCCATTACGATGCTGTGCTCTATGCCACGGGGCGCAAGCCGAATACGGCGGGGCTGGGGTTGGAGAATGTCGGCGTGAAGCTGGGCCACCGGGGCGAGATTGTGGTGGACGAATGGTCGCAGACCAGCGTGCCGTCGATCTATGCCGTCGGCGATGTGACCGACCGGATCAACCTGACGCCAGTGGCAATTCGTGAAGGCCATGCCTTTGCCGACACTGTGTTCGGCGGCAAGCCGACAAAGCCCGACCACCATCTGGTGCCCGGCGCCGTCTTTACCCAGCCCGAATATGGCTATGTCGGTTTGAGTGAGGAAGAAGCGCGCAAGGACCACCGGATCGAGGTATATGCCACCGCTTTCCGCCCGATGAAGAACGCCTTCATCGGGCGTGAGGACCGTGTGCTGTTCAAGCTGATCGTTGACGCCGACGACCGCCGCGTTCTGGGGTGCCATATCGTCGCGGAGGGGGCGGGCGAATTGATCCAGCTGGCGGCGGTCGCAGTCAAGATGGGCGCCACCAAAGAGGATTTCGATCGCACGGTTGCCGTGCACCCGACCATGGCCGAGGAATTGGTCACGATGCGCAAACCTGTGCGCAGCGCTTGATTTCCGGGCAGGGATACACAGTTACACTACAGAGTACCTGACCAACAAAAGGACAAACCTGGATGGCCAGCAACAATGGCGGACCTTGGGGGAGCGGCCCCCGCGGTGGCGGCGGCGATAATGACGACGACCGGAAACCGGCAAACCGGCGGCCGGGCGATGGGCCGCAGATACCGGAAATCGACGAGCTTATGAAAAAGGGCCAAGAACAACTGCGCGTCCTGATGGGCGGCCGTGGTGGCAACCGGGGCCCGGGCGGAACCGGCGGCGGTTCGGGTGGCCCCACCTTCGGGCGCGGCACCGTGGGCATTGCCGCCTTGGCGGTGTTGGGCCTGTGGGTCTTTTCCAGCTTTTACACGGTGCGCCCGGAAGAACAGTCGGTTGAACTGTTTCTGGGCAAATACTCGGCCACCGGCGGGCCGGGCCTGAACTTTGCGCCCTGGCCATTGGTCACCGCCGAGGTTGTGCCGGTGACGCGCGAACAGACCGAACAGATCGGTCTGGGCGGCCCTGGTGGGCGCGTCGATGAAGGGTTGATGCTGACCACTGATGAAAATATCGTCGATATTGATTTTGAGGTGGTCTGGAACATCAGCGATCCGGCGAAATATCTCTTCAACCTGCGGGATGCGCGCCAGACGATCCGCGCGGTTTCTGAATCGGCCATGCGCGAGGTGATCGCGCGCTCTGAGCTGTCACCGATCCTGAACCGTGACCGCGATGCGATCGCCACGACTGTGCTGGAACTGATCCAGACGACACTCAATTCCTACGACTCGGGAATGAATATCGTGCGTCTGAACCTCGAC
>JAACVA010000187.1 GCA_009992615.1 Rhodobacterales bacterium | reverse complement strand
CCGGGGCGGATATGGTGAACGATGTCTCGGCGCTGGGCTTTGATCCGGCCATGGCGGTGTTGGTGGCCACCTCGGGCGCGCCGATTTGCCTGATGCACGCCCAGGGCACGCCCGAGGTGATGCAGCAGGCACCCGCATATGACGATGTTTTGCTGGACGTGTATGATGCATTGGCCGGCCATATCGACCTTGCAATTGCGGCGGGCATCACCCGCGACCGGATCGTGGTCGATCCGGGGATCGGGTTCGGAAAGACGATGCAGCACAATCTGGCCCTGTTGGCGGGGCTGTCGCTGTTTCATGGGTTGGGCTGTGCGCTGCTGCTGGGGGCGTCGCGCAAACGCTTCATCGGCACGTTGACCGGCACCGAAACCGCGCGCGACCGCGCCGCGGGATCGGTGGGGGTGGCCTTGGCGGCCGCAGCGCAGGGCGCACAGATTTTGCGGGTGCATGATATGGCGGACACAAGACAGGCGCTGACCCTTTGGGCGGCGGCAATGAACGGAGATGCGGCATGACGCGCAAATTGTTTGGCACGGATGGTGTTCGTGGCATGGCCAACAGTCACCCGATGACGGCAGAGATGGCGATGCGCCTCGGCGCTGCGGCGGGCCGGTATTTCCGGCAATCCGACAAGGGCGTGCACCGGGTGGTGATCGGCAAGGATACCCGCCTTTCGGGTTATATGTTCGAAAACGCGCTGACCGCCGGGTTCACCAGCACCGGCATGAACGTGTTTCTTCTGGGCCCCGTGCCAACGCCGGCGGTCGGAATGTTGACACCCTCGATGCGTGCCGATGTGGGGGTGATGATTTCGGCAAGTCACAATCCGGCGGCGGACAACGGCATCAAGTTTTTCGGCCCCGACGGTTTCAAACTGTCGGATGAGGCCGAAGCCGAGATCGAGACGTTGGTCGAGGCGGGCGTGAAGCCGGCGCAGGCGGGCAACATCGGGCGGGCGAAACGGATTGATGATGGGCGGTTCCGCTATAACGAGCGGGTCAAGGCGACCTTGCCCCAGGGGATACGGCTGGACGGGATCAAGGTGGTGATCGATTGTGCCAACGGTGCCGCCTACAAGACCGCGCCAGAGGTGCTGTGGGAACTTGGGGCCGAGGTGGTTTCCATTGGGGTGTCCCCGAACGGCCACAATATCAACCAGGGCTGTGGCAGCACGGATGTGCGCGCCGCGGCTGAAACGGTGGTGGCCCACGGCGCCGATGTGGGTATCTGCCTGGACGGCGATGCTGACCGGGTGATGATTCTGGACGAGACAGGGCAAGTGGCCGATGGCGATCAGATCATGGCGCTGTTCGCGGCGCGGTGGGCGCGCCAGGACCGCCTGTTCGGACGCACCCTCGTGGCGACGGTGATGAGCAACCTCGGGTTGGAGCGTTACCTGAAATCCCTGCGGGTCGATTTGCACCGCACCGGGGTGGGCGATCGCTATGTCGTCGAGGCGATGCGCAAGAACGGGTTCAATCTGGGCGGTGAGCAATCCGGCCATATCGTGATGACAGACTATGCGACCACCGGCGACGGTCTGTTGGCGGGGTTGCATTTTCTGGCGGCGATGAAACAGATGGGGCAAAGCGCGTCGCAGCTGCGCCAGGTGTTTGAGCCGGTGCCGCAACTGTTGCAGAACGTGCGCTTTGGCACCGGTCAGCGGCCGCTTGAGGTGGCCAGTGTGCAGGCCGCAATCGCCCAGGCCGAGGCCGATCTGCACGGCAAGGGGCGGCTGTTGATCCGCAAATCGGGCACCGAGCCGTTGATCCGCGTCATGGCGGAGTGCGAGGACCAAGGCCTGTTGGTGCGGGTTGTTGACAGTATTGTGAGCGAAGTGAAAGCAGCGGTATGATTGTTGGATTTGTGCTGTTTTCTGGCTGTTCAATGGGCTGAATCTGCTCTGAAAATCATACTTTTACAAATTTTCGCAAGCTGGCCCACTGGCTGATCGCGAGCCCGCAGAGGATCAGGGCGAGGGCCGCGAAGAACCGCCAGGGCAGAGACTCGGACAGGATCAATGCGCCGAACAACATCGACCACAGCGGCACCTGGTAATTCACCAGCGTCATGAACACCGACCCCGCGCTGCGGATCACGATCACCCGCAGCACCGCCGCCATGGCCGTGGGGATCAGGCCAAGACCGACGATCGCCCAGCCCGCAATGCCCGGCTGCCAAACCGGCACGCCCTCAACGGCCAGCATGATTGGCACCAGCACCACGGCGCCCACCCCGAGGCTGATGGCCGACAGCGCCACCGGATCGACCGGCGGACAGCGCCGCGTCAGGATCGAGGCCACGGCATAGCAGACGGCGGCCAGCAGGCACGCAGCCTGGCCCAGCGATTCGACGGCACCGCGGCCCAGCCCCGACAGGCCCGGCCCCATCAGCACCAGCGCGCCGGCAAAGCCAAGGATCACGCCCAACAGCTTGCGCAGGCTGAGCAATTCGTCTGAAAACACATGGGCCAGCGGCAACACGAACAGCGGCAAAGCGGCCATTGACAGCCCGGCAAAGGCCGACGGCACATGTTGTTGCCCCCAACTGAGCAGGAAAAACGGCGCCGCCGATGACAACAGGCCCAGCGGCACACCCAGCATCCAGACCCGCATGTCGCGCGGGAATGGACGGCCCAACGCCAGGGTCAGCGCCGTCAGCGCCACGGCGCCCAACGCGGTGCGCGCGGTGGCCACGGTCAGCGGGCCATAGCCGGTCAGCGCCAGTTCGATCACCATGAAGGTGCCGCCCCAGATCACCCCCAAAACGGCGATCGACAGCCAGTTGGCCAAGGTCGGTTCGGCACCCGACGGGGGCTGGCCCGGCTCTGTGCGCAACGATGTGATCTGAAGAGAACGCATGGGTTTTCCCTTTATCGGCCCGCTGGCGGCACGATCAGTAAAAACGGATATAACGCGGCCGTCGCACCGCTTGGCGCCTGACACAACGCAGACAAAAAACCGAGCACCGGGCAGCGCCGGTCGGATGCCACCCGTTCGCTGCGGCGCCCGAAGGCAAAAAGGCACCGCAACACGGCGGTGCCTTCTTTCTTAGGTGCTGAACTTGTTCAATTTTTCGACTTGTCCACCATCTTGCCCGAAGAAATCCACGGCATCATCGCGCGCAGCTTTTCGCCCACTTGTTCGATCTGGTGTTCGTCGTTCAGGCGGCGGGTGGCCTTGAACATCGGCTGGCCCACGGCGTTTTCCTGCATGAAATCGCGCACGAACTTGCCGGTCTGGATGTCGCGCAGCACCTCTTTCATCCGCGCCTTTGTCTCGGCATAGGGCAGAATGCGAGGGCCGGAAACATATTCGCCATATTCGGCGGTGTTGCTGATCGAATAGTTCATGTTGGCGATGCCGCCTTCATAGATGAGGTCAACGATCAGTTTCACTTCGTGCAGACACTCGAAATAGGCCATTTCCGGCTCGTATCCCGCCTCGACCAGGGTTTCAAACCCCATGCGGATCAGCTCGACCAGGCCACCGCACAGCACCGCCTGTTCACCGAACAGATCGGTTTCACATTCCTGGCGGAAGTTGGTTTCGATGATCCCCGACCGCCCGCCGCCGATGGCGCTGCAATAGGACAAACCGATCTCCAGAGCCTTGCCCGACGCATCATTGTGCACCGCGACCAGGCAGGGCACGCCGCCGCCCTTGGCATATTCGCCGCGCACGGTGTGGCCGGGGCCCTTGGGCGCCATCATGATGACATCGACACCCGCCTTGGGTTCGATCAGGCCGAAATGCACGTTCAGACCATGGGCAAAGGCGATGGCGCTGCCGTCCTTCAGATTGTCGTGGACGTATTTCTTGTAGGTGTCGGCCTGCAATTCGTCGGGCATGGTGAACATGATCAGGTCACACCATGCGGCGGCCTCGCTGATCCCCATGACGGTCAGGCCCTGCGCCTCGGCCTTCTGGGCGCTGGGCGAGCCTTCGCGCAGCGCGACGACAAGGTTTTTCGCGCCGGAATCACGCAGGTTCAGGGCGT
Source organism: Rhodobacterales bacterium (assembly GCA_009992615.1). Lineage (GTDB taxonomy): Bacteria > Pseudomonadota > Alphaproteobacteria > Rhodobacterales > Rhodobacteraceae > Oceaniglobus. The sequence goes on along the minus strand of JAACVA010000187.1, from coordinate 358 downwards.
GGGCGTGGCCTTGGCTGCCATAGCCCAGGATCGCGACCTTCTTGTCCTTGATCAGGTTGATGTCGCAATCGCGATCATAATAAACGCGCATATCATGTCTCCCTTGGATGATTTTCGGCGGACCATAGGGGGAAGGCCCCACCTTGGCGAGGGGGTGTATTCGGGAAATTTGCCGTGATATGATGTAATTCATGCTTCGATTTCCAGTTTTACAGAATATTCATGCTTGACGATATTGACCGCCGCCTGTTGCGTCACCTGATGGCCGATCCGGCGATGGCCACATCGGCGCTGGCCAATCGCGCCGGGGTCAGCCCGGCTGTGGCGGCGCGGCGGCTGGACCGGTTGCGCGACAGCG
>JAACVA010000208.1:1502-21164 GCA_009992615.1 Rhodobacterales bacterium | reverse complement strand
GGCCGCAAGACCGGACTGGCCATGGCCTTCAAGCTGATGATGTTGCTGGAAACGGTTCTGGGGCCGATGATCGCGTGGGCCGGGGTTGACGAAGTGCCCAACGGTGCGCTGTTGCAGGGTGGATCTGTTGTGGTGTCCAGTATTTCGCGTAACGCCGGCGGTGTCACACGGTCTGTTTCAGCAAGCTATCGATTTTATCTGCCAAAAGATCGGGTGCCTCTTCATGGGCGAGATGGCCGAGGCCGGGCAGGCTGTGCACCGCCGCGTGGGGCAGGCGACGGGCGGCGGCCACCGATACGCGGGGCGGCACGGTGCGGTCGTCGTCGCCGATGATCAGGTGCACCGGCAGGTCGATCTGTGGCAAAGCGTCCAGCAAGGGTTCGATCCGCCATTGCGCCATGCTGGCCAAGGTGCCGTCCACATGGCCCGAATCGCCAGCCAACATGCGGTAAAGGCGCGCGCCCTCGGCGTCGATGTCCGACCCGGTTGAGCGCAGCAGATCCTGCACCCGCGATTCGTTTCCCGACATACGGGCGAACAACGCTGGAACGAAGGGAGTGATGGACAGCAGTTGTGCCATGGCCGGAAACAGCCAACCGGCGATTCCGTCGAATTTTCCAAGGGCAGCGTTAAGACCGATCACTATGCGCAGAGGCCGTTCGCCCCGTGTCAGCGCCATTTGCAGGGCCACCGCCCCCCCCGCCGAATGGCCGACGATGGCCTCGGGCGCCCAGCCTTGGGCATCGCACAGATGCCACAGATCTTCGGCCATGGGCGCCAGACCCAGGCGGTGCCGTGCGCCGGGGCGGGTGAACCCTTGGCCGGGCAGGTCAGGCGCGATGACATGATGATCGCGCGCCAACAGCGGCAGCACGCCGCGCCAGCTTTGATTGGCCCCCCCCGCGCCGTGCAGCAGCAAAATACTCGGTCCCTGCCCCGCCTCCTGGACATGCCAGCGGTGCGGTGCGACGGCATGGAACCGTGACCATTGGCTGTGCGGCCACAGATGGCCCTGGCGCGCCCAATCCATCGTTCAGGCGTCCAGCGCGGCGCCGACCGCCACCGACAGTTTGCGCGCATCGGCGCGGGGCATCGGGATGTATGGCCCGTTCAGTACAACGGCCAGATCGCGCAGGGCGTCGGCGGGCCGCTTGCCGGTGTCGATGACCAGCGCAGGGGTGTTCTGGGCGCACAAGACGCGGGCCATGCGCGTCGCGTCTTCGCCGGCAAGCGCGCGGTTCGCGGTGCCGTCCAACGCTATGTTGGCGCGCCCATCTGTCAGCAAGGCGATGCTGGGCGTCATGCCGCGGGCGCGGGCCTGCAAGGCGACCTCCATCGCCGCTTTCAACCCGGCGGCAAGCGGTGTTCCTCCGCCACCCGGCAAACCGGCCAGGCGGCGTTTCGTTTGCACCAAGGACCGGGTGGGCGGCAGCAACAGTTCGGCGCCCTCACCCCGGAAAGCGATCAGTGAAACGTGATCGCGCCGCGCATATGCTTCGGCCAAAAGCAGCTCAACCGCGCCTTTCGCCTCGGCCAGGCGGGCCATGGCGGCCGAACCAGACGCATCGACGACAAAGATCAGCAGGCGGTCGGATGTTTCCTGAAACCGTTTCACCCGGATATCGCCGGGGCGGATGTGCAGGGCGGCGTGGTGCGGGGCCTGTGCGCGGCGCAGCGGCTGCCACGGCGCGGCGGCGGTCAGGGTGGCGACCAGATCAATCCGGTTGCGCCCATCCAGCCGCCCTGGGCGCGATGGCAGAGGCCGGCCCCGCCGGTTGCCCTTGCGCGCCGCCCCGGTGCCGCTGTTGGCGGTGGCACGGGTCGATTGCCCCGCCGCCAGTTGCGCCAGAAGATCGCGCGGCAGGGCGGCCAGCGCCGCCTCAAGCAGTATTTCCTCTGGAATATCCATCTGGTCGGATTGCCCTTGATCGGTGTCGTCCTGCGGCGGTTCAGGCTCTTGTTCGGTCTGTTCCTGTTGCGGTTCCTCGGGTTCGGGAAACACCGTTGCGCGGTGGGCATAGACCAGTTCGACCGCCCGCTGCGCATCTTCGGGCTGTACGGTGTCATGTCCGTTCAGCGCGGCCATGGCCCGGGCGGCGACACAGGCCAGTAGAGGCGCGCGCAACGATCCAATACCAAGGGCGGCGGCGGTTATGGCCAGATCGGCAAGCACGGTCGCCGGCAAGACAACATGCGGCAGCAGGGCGCGGGCGGCGTTGAAATCACCTGAAATCGTCTCTGACACGGCAGCAAGCGGCAGATCGTCAAGGCACAGGAACAGCCCCAAACGATCTGCCAGCGCGGCGGGAAGCTGTTCGTCAGGCTCGGCGCCTTCATCCATGGCAATCAAGGCACAACCGCGCGCGTCCAGTGTTTGGCCCAGCCGCGCCGCCAGACCGGGCGGACAGCGTTCGGCCATGGTCAGGGTCAGAACGCCGGCCTCGGCCAACAGCCCGGCCCGCAGGATCAACCGACCGGCGCCAAGCGTTGCCGACAGATCCAGTCCGCCGTACAATTCGGTATCGCCGATACCGGGGTGGATGCGGGTTTGGGCCAAGGGCAGACTGGCCAGTTGCGCGCTGAAGGCGGCACGCGCAGGGCCGGGCCGGGCACGCAACCACAGTCCGCCCAGCCCGACCGGATCAACATGCAACAGCCGCAGCACCAACAGCGCCCGCGCCCAGGGGTCGAGCGGCGGCAGCATCATTCGGCCGCGGCGCGTTGGGGGCCGAACAGATCATCGACGGCGCGCGCCACGCGGGTGGCCGACCCTGCCTCATCCAGCGGATCGCGGCGCAAACGGTGGCGCAGGGCCATCGGGGCAACGGCAGAAAGATGCACCCGGCTGACCACGGCATCGCCATCAAACGCCGCCTGCGCCCGCGCAGCGCGCAGCAGCGTCAATTCGCCGCGCAGCCCGTCGGCCCCGAGGGCGACACATAATTCGGCACAATCACGCAGGGTGCTGTCGGGCGTTTTCAGCAGCGGCAGCGCCTGTTTTGCCGCGACGATCCGTTGGCGCAGCGCGCTGTCCTGCAACCGCCAGTGCTGCATAAACGGGCCATTGTCATTCTCATAGGCATCGCGGCGTTTGATCACCTCGACCCGCGCGTCGATATTCTTGGGCGATGTCACCTCGACCGACAGGCCGAACCTGTCCAACAGTTGTGGGCGCAATTCGCCCTCTTCCGGGTTGCCCGACCCGACCAGAACAAACCGCGCCGGGTGGCGGATGGACAGGCCTTCCCGCTCGACCACGTTTTCACCGGATTGTGCGACGTCCAACAGCAGATCGACGATGTGATCCTCCAGCAGGTTCACCTCGTCGATGTAAAGATAGCCACGGTTGGCGCGGGCCAGAAGGCCGGGTTCAAACGCCTTTTCCCCACGGGTCAGCGCGCGTTCGATGTCCAGCGCACCCACAACCCGGTCTTCGGTCACGCCGAGGGGCAGATCAATCACCGGGGTGGGCCGCGAAATCACGTTTTTCGACCCTATTTCAGCCCAATCCGGGCATTGTTCCGGGCTGGCCGAGTTCACGGGACAGCCTTCGACCGCCTGGATGGGCGGCAGCAATGCGGCCAGCGCACGCACGGCTGTCGATTTGCCGGTGCCCCGGTCGCCAAAGACCAGAACCCCGCCGATGCCGGGGTCGATTGCGGTGAGGATCATCGCCTGTTTCATCTCGTCCTGGCCGACGATGGCGGAAAAGGGGAATGCCCCGGAAACGATGTGCTGTGTCATGCGGCAAGGCCTTCGAAATGTGACAGCGGGTCATGCCCGCCCCAGGTGCCCTGTGTGCCAGCAATGGCGAACCGGGCATAGAGTTCTTCGGCAAACCAGCCGCCGTGTCGCACTGCAGCTATGGCGCGGGCATGGGGGCCATCGCGGCGGGCAAAATGGGCCATAGCTGCGGCATCGGGCCAGACCGAAAATGTGACCTGGTTCAACAGCGGTACGTCGCCGATGCCGATCTTGAAGGCCACGTTGGGATCCTGGCCAATGGCGGCCGATATATCGGGCACCCGGCGCCAGAATTTGAGGGCGGTGGCGGGCCGGACGCTGGCCCGCGTCAGGGCGGCGATGGGGCCGGAAACAGACCCGTTTCCAGCTTGAAACGGGGTTTTGCCCGACCATGTGCCGCGCGCCGAGGTGGGGCTGAGGAACAGGGTGTACACGTCATCCGCATGGCGCGCCCAGCGGCGATAGACGGCGGCGGTGGTCACCCGTTCGCGTGCCGTGGCAAGATCGGGCCAGGTGGCCAGGATCGCCCACACCCCCCAGTTCGGTTTCGGGGTGAACCCTTCGCCTGTCCCGGACCCGCAAAGTTTGTAAAAGCCACAGTCAGGCAGGGCACGAAACGCGAGGCGCGCTGTGGCCATTTGGCCCAGAACCCACAGCCGGCTGGCCAGAGTGGGAAACCGATGCAGGGTCAGGGTTACGGTTTGGATGGGGCGGCTCCCTGTTGCGCGAAAGTGTCAACTTGTTCTTACACCTACTCTGCGACTTGCAAAGGGTCACGCGGAAAATGTCAGGAACTGGCATAAGAAAGTTGTAAACCAAACTAGACACCTGTAGCGTCAACGCATGATGACAGAGGAGTCTGCAATGGCACGACATGAGCAACAGGAATCCCGTGCGGTGGTGATTGGTGCGGGGCTGGGTGGATTGTCGGCGGCCATGCGGCTGGGTGCCAAGGGGTATCGCGTGACGGTGGTGGATCGGCTGGATCGGGCCGGTGGGCGCGGCAGTTCGATCACCAAGGGCGGACACAGGTTTGATCTGGGGCCCACCATCGTGACCGTGCCGCAGGTGTTTGAACAGTTGTGGGCCGAATGTGGCCGCGATTTCCGCCGCGATGTCGATCTGCGCCCGGTTGATCCCTATTATGAAATCCGTTGGCAAGACGGATCGACATTCACCGTGCGGCAGGATGAAACCGCCATGCTGGATGAGGTGGCGCGCCTGTCACCCGGTGACGTGCCCGGATACAAGCGGTTTCTGAAGGACAGCGAGGCGCGGTACAAATTCGGGTTCGAAGGCATGGGCCGCCGTCCGATGCACCGGGTGATGGACCTGATCAAGGAATTGCCGGGTTTCGTGAAACTGCGGGCGGATCGTTCTGTTTATGCCCACGCGGCCAGTCGGGTGAAAGACCCGCGGTTGCGCATGGCGCTGTCGTTCCATCCGCTGTTCATTGGCGGCGATCCGGTGAACGTGACCTCGATGTACATCCTTGTCAGCCACCTGGAAAAACAGTTCGGCGTGCATTACGCCATGGGCGGCGTCCAGGCGATGGCCGATGCCATGGTGGCGGTGATCCGCGATCAGGGTGGTGCGGTTCTGTTGAACCGCGAGGTGGATGAAATCACCACCCGCGCCGGCCGCGCCACCGGCGTGACATTGGTGGATGGCGAAAGTCTGACCGCCGATGTGGTGGTCAGCAATTCTGACCCCGGCCACACCTATGACCGGCTGTTGCGCAACCATGCGAAAAAACGCTGGACGCCGAAAAAGCTGAACAAGGCGCGGTGGTCGATGGGGCTGTTCGTATGGTATTTCGGCACCAAGGGCACGCGCGGCGACTGGGGCGATGTGGGGCACCACACTATTCTGAACGCGCCGCGGTACACTGATCTGTTGAAAGACATCTTCATCAAGCGGCACCTTGCCGACGATATGTCGATTTATCTGCATCGTCCGTCGGTGACAGATCCCAGCTGCGCCCCAAAAGGCGACGACACGTTCTATGCCCTTGCGCCCGTGCCCAATCTGCACGGCGCCGATTCGGTGGACTGGAAAACCATGTGCCACCCCTATCGTGAGCGGGTTCAGCAGGTGTTGCACGACAAACTGATTCCGGGTTTTGCCGATCGGATCACCGAAAGCGTGGTGTTCACGCCCGAGACATTTGAATCCCGGTATCTCAGCCCGCATGGCGCGGGTTTTTCGCTGGAACCGCGGATTTTCCAATCCGCCTGGTTCCGCCCCCACAATGTGAGCGAAGAACTGGCCGGGCTGTACCTTGTGGGCGCGGGCACCCATCCGGGGGCGGGAATCCCCTCGGTCGTGGCCTCTTCAGAGGTGCTGACCCAACTGGTGCCCGATGCGGCCCATCCCATGACACCGCCTTTGAGGATGGCCGCCGAATGATACATCCCGCTGATCTGGACCATTGCCGCGCCGCGATCCGGCATAATTCCCTGTCGTTTCATGCGGCGTCGAAAATCCTGCCGGCGCGGGTGCGCGATCCGGCGCTGGCGCTGTATGCATTTTGCCGGCTGGCCGATGACGAGGTGGATTTGCAGGACGACAAGGCCAGCGCGGTTTTGCGCCTGCGTGACAGGCTGAATCTTGTCTATGCCGGAACACCGCGCAATGCGCCCGCCGACCGGGCCTTTGCCAGTGTCGTGCAAGATCACGAGATGCCCCGCGCCTTGCCCGAGGCCCTGTTGGAGGGGCTTGCCTGGGATGCGGTTGAGCGGCGCTATGACACTTTGTCGGGGCTGTTTGATTACAGCGCGCGGGTGGCGGCGGCGGTGGGCGCCATGATGTGCGTGCTGATGGGGGTGCGCGATGGCCATGCCCTGGCGCGGGCCTGTGATCTGGGTGTGGCGATGCAATTGACCAATATCGCGCGGGATGTGGGCGAAGATGCCCGCGCCCGGCGGATGTACTTGCCACTGAACTGGCTGGCTCAGGCGGGGATCGACCCTGATGCCTATTTCGCCGACCCGCTGCCCAGCGACCCGATTCGCGCCATGGTGAAGCGCCTGTTGCGCGAGGCCGACAGCCTTTACGCAAGGTCCGAGGCGGGGATTCCCGCCCTGCCGATGGCGGCGCGCCCCGGCATCTATGCCGCGCGGCACATCTATGCCGGGATCGGTCAGGCGGTCACCCGCAACGGATTTGATTCGGTGTCGTGGCGCGGCCGCACCAGCAAACGGCAAAAGGCAGGGTGGCTGGGCCTGTCGATCCTGCGCGCCGGGGTTTCGATGACGATGCCGCGCTCGGCGGTGCTGTATGCCGCGCCGCTGGAGGAAACCCGGTTTCTGGTCGATGCCGCAGCGCAGGCCGGGCGCAGCGGCAATGCCTGGGGTGAAGGACGCGCCGGCGCGCTGGTGTCGGTGTTTGCCCAGCTTGAAACGACTGACCGAACCCGGTTCAGCTGAGCACTTTTCACAGCGCCGCAGTTGATTCGCCGCGCCGGACAAACAGGGGTGGATTGTCCGGGCGAATCCTTTATGTGTGCCCTATGGATTGGTCGCTTTTCTTCATATTTCTGGCCAGCTGCGGTGCCGCAGCGGCGACCGGGGCAATGTTCAGCCCCGGCCCGTGGTATGATAAGCTGGCCAAGCCATGGTGGACGCCGCCGGGCTGGGTTTTTCCCATCACCTGGACAACCTTGTACCTGTGCATGTCTTACGCCGCGATGCGCGTGGCAATGTCCGCCGACAATGACGTTGCCTTGGCGCTTTGGGGTTTGCAAATTGCATTGAACACCCTTTGGTCGCCGGTGTTCTTCGGGTTGCACAGGTTGAAGGCGGCCTTTGTCATCATCGCCTGCCTATGGTTGGGCGTGGCAGCCACGACATTTGCCTTTTGGCAGGTGGATTGGGTGGCAGGGGCGTTTTTCCTGCCCTATCTGCTGTGGGTCACGATTGCCGGCACGCTGAACGGCACGGTCTGGCAAATGAACAAAGAGGTTGCGGCGTGAAAGTTGACTGGCATTCGGACACGCTGAACCGTGATACGCCGGTGGATTCAACGTTCCGCAAGACGCAAAATGTGCGCCGCACCTTGATCGAGATGTGCGGACCGGCCTTTCGGTTCGATCATGACATGATCACCTTCGTTGAAGAGAAACAGCCCGAAACCCTGGGTGCCATCGCCGATTACTGGCTGGCACGACAGGGCAAGGGCAAGGTCATCTGAACAGCGCCGCCACAAACGCCGCATCGCCCGGATTGCCCAGTTGCGCTGCCGCGTCGTCCTTGGCCATCCACACGGCGCTGTGCCCCGGTTCGCTCGGCGGGCCATGCGGGCGCACCGGGCGGGCCAGATAGACATGGCACAGCTTTTCCGCCCACAGGTCGTATTCGGGCATGAAGGTGAACCGGCGGAACGCGCCGATCCGTCGGGGTGCGGCAATGCGCCAGCCGGTTTCTTCGAACACCTCGCGGTGCAGGGCGCGCAGCGGTGATTCGCCCGAATCAATGCCGCCGCCCGGCAGCTGGAATTCGGGCACCGGTGCCTGTTGAAAGGTCAACAACAGCGCGCGCGCCAGCGGCAACACCGCATAAACCCCCGGGCGCAGGACATAGCGGCGGTCATGTTGCGGTGCATCGCCATACCGTCTGATCATGACTGTTCCTCTGAGGTTGGTGATTGTGTTGTTGTGACTATATAGACGCGATATGCCAACGCGATATGCGTAAGGAAACCCCATGACTCTCGGTTCTAAGATCGCCTGGGACGATACTGTCCTGCCTTTTCAGCTTGACCGCTCGGACATTCGCGGTCGCGTCGCCCGCTTGGACGGGGTGTTGGACCGCGTGCTGGAACAGCATGATTACCCCCCCCAGATCGAGGCGTTGGTGGCCGAAATGGTGCTGTTGACGGCGCTGATCGGCCAGATGATCAAGCTGCGCTGGAAATTGTCTTTGCAGGTGCGCGGTGACGGGCCGGTGCGGCTGATCGCCACCGATTACTATGCCCCCGGCGACGATGGCACGCCGGCGCGGATTCGCGGCTGGGCCAGTTACGATGCCGACCGGCTGGAGCCGGGCCGCGCGCCGTTCGACATGATCGGCAAGGGATATTTTGCCCTGTTGCTGGATCAGGGCGAAGGGACGACCCCCTATCAGGGCATCACGCCCATCGCCGGCGGGTCACTGTCGGCCTGTGCCCAGACCTATTTCGCCCAATCCGAACAGTTGCCCACGCGCTTTTCGCTGACTTTTGGCCGCTCGCAGGTGCCGGGCGAGAATGAAAGCTGGCGCGCCGGGGGCGTGATGTTGCAGCACATGCCGAAGGCGTCGCCCTTTGCCAGCGGAGATGCAACCGGTGAAGGCGGGCTGCTGGAAGGGGACGACATTCTGGATGGCGAAGAGGGAGACCATTGGCGCCGCGCCAACATCCTGCTGGACACCGTCGACGCGCTGGAGCTGGTGGGCCCCTCGGTGCAGCCGACGGAATTGCTAGTGCGGCTGTTCCACGAAGAAGGCCCGCGGGTGTTCGATGCGCAGCCTATTGTGTTCGGCTGCGGCTGTTCCGCCGACAAGGTGCGCCAAAGCCTGTCGATTTATTCCGCACGCGACATTTCCACCATGACCACGGATGCGGGCGTGGTGACCGCCGATTGTCAGTTCTGCGGCGCGCATTACGAATTCGATCCGAAAACCCTGGGGTTCGAGGCCGAGGTGCCCCATGACGGTACCGCCTGACCTCAGGGCGCGGTTGCAGGCGGCGCTGGGCCATCCCGGCGCGGCCTCGTCGGATTTCGACCTGAATCCCGATACTGTGCTGCCCGAAGGCCGGCGGCTGCGCGGGGCGGGGGTTTTGGTGGCGGTGATCGGCGATCAGGTGATCCTGACAAAGCGATCTTCGGCGCTGCGGCATCATCCGGGGCAGATCGCCTTTGCCGGGGGCAAGATCGACCCCGGCGATGACGGCCCCGTCGGTGCCGCCCTGCGCGAGGCGCACGAAGAAATCAACCTAGACCCGGCGAATGTCGAGGTTCTGGGCACCTTGCCATCGCATGAAACGGTGACCGGTTTCACCATGACCCCGGTTCTGGCGCTTGTCCGGTCCGAGTTTGTCGCCCGCGCCGAGCCCGGCGAAGTGGATGAGGTGTTTCGCGTGCCTTTGTCCCATGTGACCAACCCGGCACGATTTTCAATCCAGTCGCGCCACTGGCGCGGGGCCGAGCGGCGCTTTTACACCGTGCCTTACGGCCCCTATTACATCTGGGGTGCAACGGCGCGCATTTTGCGGGCGCTGGCCGCGCGGATGGGCTGATGCGGGTGTCGGGCGATTGGCTGGCCCATGGCGGCACGCAACAGGTGTTGGCGGTGTTGGGGCCAGTGGCCTTTGCCGTCGGCGGCTGTGTACGCAATGATCTGATCGGCGTGCCGGTGGCCGACATCGACATGGCCACCGCGCATTTGCCCGATCAGGTGATCGCACTGGCCGAAGCGGCGGGCCTGCGCGCCGTACCGACCGGGATCGAACATGGAACGGTGACCGTGATTGCCCAAGGGCGGCCGCATGAGGTGACCACCTTTCGCCGCGATGTTGAAACCGACGGGCGACACGCCCTGGTGCGGTTTTCAACAGATATGCTCGACGATGCCCGGCGGCGCGATTTCACCATGAACGCGCTGTATGCCGATGCCGGCGGCGTGGTGCACGATCCGTTGTGTGGCCTGCCCGATCTGATCGCCCGTCGGGTGCGATTCATCGACGATGCAGCGGCGCGAATCGCCGAGGATCACCTGCGCATCCTGCGGTTTTTCCGGTTTCACGCATGGTATGGCGACCCTGACCGGGGGTTGGATGCCGAAGGGCTGGCCGCCTGTGCTGCGGGGGTGGGCGGCATTGCCCGCCTTTCGGCCGAGCGGGTCACGACCGAACTTTTGAAGCTGTTGACCGCCCCCGATCCGGCGCCAGCCGTGGCCGCCATGGCGCAATCGGGCGTTTTGGCGGCGGCCTTGCCGGGGGCCGGGGCGCGGCTGCTGGCTGTGCTGGTGCACCTTGAAACCGCGCCGCCCGATCCGATACGCCGGTTGGCGATTCTGGGCGCCGACACCGGTGCCCTGCGGCTGTCACGCAAGGATGCGGCGCGTCTGGATCTGCTGCGTGACGGGATGGCCAAGGCCACGCCACCGCATGAGTTGGCCTATCGGCATGGGGCCGTGGCGGCGCGCGATATTGCCCTGTTGCGCGCTGCACTGTTCGAGGTGCCGCCGCCGGCAAGGCTGGAAGCCGACATCGCGCTGGGCGCTGCGGCGCGGCTGCCGGTGTCCGCCGCCGATCTGATGCCGGGGCTGCAAGGGGCCGCACTGGGAAAACGGCTGAAGGCGCTGGAACAACGCTGGATTGATGGGCGATTCACCCCGTCGCGCGACGACTTGCTGAACTGACCCGCCGGGTTTGCCTTCGCGTCGGGCGCGATTTATATCCCTGTCGAGGAAGGCAGGAAAATGTTCCGTTTCTTTGAAACTCTGGTCGATCCTTATACGGCGTATGAGGAAACCAACACACCGCCCCGGCGGCTGTGGCCGTTCATCCGCACCTGTTCGCAACCGTTCAAACGGGTGTTCGCCTGGGCCGCCGTCACTTCGGTGGTGGTTGCGGCGCTGTACGGCACGATGCAGGGCAACACCGCGATCGACGACAGGCGCATTGCCGAAACCGGTGATCACGATACCTTATTGGCCAAAGGCGGGCTGTATGCCCGGTTCTGGGCACGTCAATCCGGCGGGTTCATTGATACGAAAGTTGCCGAATGACTGTTTCCGCACACCGCCTTGCCGGGCTGATCGACGCGTTTCGCCCCGCCGCCGGGCCGCCGCCGCGCAGCCTGTTCGCGTTTTTCCGCTGGAACCTTGAAGGATCCTGGCGGTGGCTTTGGGTGGCCGGAATGTTGTCGGCCCTCGCCGGCACTGCCGAGGTGGTCACGGCGATACTGCTGGGTCAGGTGATCGACGCCGCGCTGCAAACCGGCGCGGCGGCGTTCTTTGCCGAAAACGGCTGGTTGCTGATCGGGGTTGCGGCATTTTTCATGGTGGTGCGGCCAATCCTGTTTGGCCTGTCCGCGGCCAGCAACGCGATCATCGTCGGGCCGAACGTGAACCCTTTGGTTCTGACACGCCTGCACCGCTGGACGCTGGGGCAGGCAGTGACGTTCTTTGACGACGATTTCGCCGGGCGCATCGCGCAAAAACAGATGCAGACCAGTCGTGCCATCACCGATGTGGCGACCGAGGTGATCAACGTAGTGTTTTTCGCGCTGGCCTCGCTGATCGGGTCGGCGCTGTTGCTGACCACGATCAACATCTGGGTGGCACTGGCGCTGACCATCTGGGTGTTCGTCTATCTTTACATGATCAAATGGTTCATGCCGCGAATCCGGGTGCGCAGCATGGCCCGCGCCGCCAGCCGCGCCATGGTCACCGGACAGGTGGTGGACACAATCACCAACATAAAGACCGTGAAACTGTTTGCCCATGCCGATTTTGAGGACAAGGCCGCCATCGGTGCGATTCGCACCTTCCGCGAACGGGTAATTGATTTTGGCGTGCTGGCCTCGGCCTTTCGGTTTTCGCTGATGACGCTGGCGGGGGTGCTGCCGGTGCTTCTGGTGGGCGGCACGTTGTATCTGTGGCAACAGGGCACGGCCAGCCCGGGCGACATCGCCGCGTCTGGCGCGATCGCCATCCGCATCGCGCAGATGACCGGCTGGGTCAGTTTCACGCTGATGGCTGTTTACGCCAATATCGGGGAAGTCGAGGACGGAATGAACACGCTGACCCCGCCCCACACCCTGACCGACCGGCCCGGTGCGCAGGACTTGCGCGCCGACGGTGACATCCGGTTCGATCATGTCAGCTTTGCCTATGGCCGCGCCGGTGGGGGGATCGACGACATCGACCTGACCGTCAAAAAGGGTGAAAAGCTGGGTATCGTTGGCGCCTCGGGGGCGGGCAAATCGACACTCGTGGCGCTGTTGCTGCGGCTGTATGAAACTGAACAGGGCCGGGTGACGATCGGCGGTCAGGATGTGCGCGACGTGACTCAGGAAAGCCTGCGCCGTCAGATCGCCATGGTCACCCAGGAAACCGCGATGTTCAACCGGTCGGCCCGCGACAACATCGCCTATGGCAAACCGGGCGCCACCGAGACGGAAATCATTGCTGCCGCCCGACGCGCCGAAGCCCATGATTTCATTTTGGATTTACAGGATTTCAAAGGGCGCCGCGGCTATGATGCACATCTGGGCGAACGGGGGGTGAAGCTGTCGGGCGGGCAACGGCAGCGCATCGCGCTGGCCCGGTCGTTCCTGAAGGACGCGCCGATCCTTGTGCTGGACGAGGCGACAAGCGCGCTTGATTCCGAGGTTGAAGCGTCAATCCAGACGGCGCTTGATCGGGTGATGCAGGGCAAGACCGTTCTGGCCATCGCGCACCGTCTGTCCACCATTGCGCGGATGGATCGCATCGTGGTGCTTGAGCAGGGGCGGATCGTCGAACAGGGAACCCATGACGATCTGCTTGCAGCGGGCGGTACCTATGCCCGGTACTGGAACCGGCAGTCGGGCGGGTTCATCGACGTGCGCGACGCGGCGGAATAGCAGGGATTGCCGGGCGGCGCGGCAGCAGATAACCCGCAACCATGGAATATACCATCGAACGACTGGGGCATCAGGGCGACGGCATTGCGCGCAGTGCCGATTTTGGCCCGGTCTTTGCCCCCCGCACCCTGCCCGGTGAGGTGATTGCGGGCGAAGTGTCGGGCAACCGGATCGAGGTGCCGCGCATCATTGTGCCGTCATCTGATCGGGTGACGCCGCCCTGCACCCATTACAAGGCCTGTGGCGGTTGCGCCTTGCAACATGCGCGTGACACATTCGTTGCCGACTGGAAGGTGGATGTGGTGCGTCAGGCGCTGGCCGCCCAGGGGATCGAGGCGCCATTGTCTGGCCCCGATACCTCGCCGCCGAACAGCCGGCGGCGTGCCACATTGTCCGGGCGGCGCACGAAAAAGGGGGCGCTGGTCGGGTTTCACGGTCGCGCCTCGGGCGTAATCACCGAAATCGGCGGCTGTCACCTGCTGCACCCCGGCATTCTCGCAGGGATGCCGGCGTTTCAGGCCATTGTCACGCAGCACGGATCGCGCAAGGGCGAACTGGGCCTCGCGGTCACCTGGTCGAAGGCCGGGCTGGACGTGACGGTCAGCGGCGGCAAGCCGTTGGATGGGCCGCTGCGCATGGCGCTGGCCGGGTTGGCCGATGCCCATGATCTGGCGCGTCTCGTCTGGGAGGATGAGGTGATCGTCACCCGACGCGCCCCAACACATGCGATGGGGCCCGCCAAGGTGACACCGCCCCCCGGCGCGTTTCTGCAAGCGACGGTCGAAGGGCAGGCCGCCCTGACCGCCGCCGTTCTGCGCGCTGTGGGTGATGCGCGGCGGGTGGCGGATCTGTTTTCCGGCTGCGGCACCTTTGCCTTGCCCCTGGCGCAAAAGGCCGAGGTGCACGCGGTGGAAAGTGTGGCCGACATGCTGGCAGCGATGGATCGGGGCTGGCGCACGGCGCAGGGGCTGAAACGTCTGACCCATGCCCGGCGCGATCTGTTCCGCCGACCGCTGTTGCCCGATGAACTGGCCGCGTTCGATGCCGTGGTGATTGACCCGCCCCGCGCCGGGGCCGAGGCGCAGATGCGCAACCTTGCCATGGCAAAGGTTCCGGTGATCGCCGCTGTTTCGTGCAACCCTGTCACCTTTGCGCGGGATGCCCGTATTCTGAGCGATTCTGGATATATGCTGGACTGGGTGCAGGTGGTGGATCAATTTCGCTGGTCGCCGCATGTCGAACTTGCGGCGCGGTTCCATCGAAGCCATATCGCCCAGGCCTGACCACCAGAGGAAGCCATGACCTTTCGCCAACGCCTTGCCGGTTTTATCGAACGCGCTGACGTGACCAACTTCATCCTCGCGGTTATTCTGTTCAATGCTGTGCTGCTGGGGCTGGAAACATCTGACCCGGTGATGGATGCCACCGGGCCGATCATTCCGGCGTTGGATTCGCTGTGCCTGATGATCTTTGTGGCCGAACTTTCGGCCAAGATCGTGGCTTATGGGCCACGGTTCTTTCGCAACGGTTGGAACCTGTTCGATTTCACCATCATTGCGATTTCTCTGGCCCCGGGTGGGCAGGTCGCCTCGGTGTTTCGGGCGTTGCGCATCCTGCGATTGCTCAGGGTGATCTCGGTCGCGCCCAGCCTGCGCCGGGTGGTCGAGGGTTTCGTCACTGCGCTGCCCGGCATGGCGTCGGTGTTCCTGTTGATGTCGTTGATCTTTTATATCGGCGCCGTGATGGCGACAAAACTGTTCGGGCAAAGCTTTCCGGACTGGTTCGGTGACATTGGCCGATCAGCCTATACGCTGTTTCAGGTGATGACGCTGGAATCCTGGTCGATGGGCATCGTGCGGCCGGTGATGGGCGTTTATCCCTATGCCTGGCTGTTCTTCGTGCCGTTCATCATGATCACGACCTTTGCGGTGGTGAACCTGCTGGTTGGTCTGATCGTCAACTCGATGCAGGATGCCCACAACGTAGAGGGCAATGAAAAGACCGATACCTATCGTGACGAGGTGCTTGCGCGGCTCACCGCCATCGAACAGCGTCTTGGGCAGGACACAGACGCGAAACCGTGAACGCGGCAGGCTGATCACAGGTTTCACGATGTGACCTAAATCTGTTAAGGTCTGAAAAAAATGAGGCAGTGAGCACCCCCATGCGTTTTATTCGATTCCTTGTTCTGGGCCTTGCCCTGTTCGCGCTGGCGTCCTGTGGCGAACGTTCCAAGTTCCGCAGCTATAGCGGCCCCGAAGTGACCCAGATCGTTGTGCTGAAAGGCCAGCGAACGATGTATCTGATGCACAACAACCAGCGGCTGAAGACATACAGGTTTGATCTGGGGTTCGCCCCGATGGGCCACAAGCAGGTTGAGGGCGATGGCAAGACACCGGAAGGGGTCTATTTCATTGATCGTCGCAACCCGGACAGCCGATTTCACCTGTCAGTGGGTATTTCCTATCCCAATGAATTTGACCGCGCCAAGGCCGAGGCCATAGGCCAAAGCCCGGGGGGCGACATCTTTATTCACGGGCGCGGGCCATTCTACAAGATCCGGCGCAATCGCAAGGATGACTGGACCTGGGGCTGTATCTCGGTTTCAGACAGCGAGATCGAGGAAATTTACGCGATGGTCAAGACCGGCACACAGATAGTGATTCGCCCCTGAGCCGGTCAGGCCCCGGTCAGGCCCCGGTCAGGCGCCGATCAGGCCCCGGTCACCAATGTCCACCAGATTTTGCCGCTGTCCTCCTGGAACCAGGCAAAGCCGAGGTGACGCGCCCGCGGGTCGGTCATCACATCGCGCTGGACTGGATCGGTGGCCCAGGCGGCCAGCGTCTCGATCTCGGTTTCATAGGTTTCGCTGATGTTCTCACCCAAAGGCGCGCCGGTATAGCCAACGCGCTGCACCCGATCCAGCAGAGACGATCCGTCAGAGCCAAAGTGCCAGGGCCGATTCTGCACCGCCATGTCGCGCGAATGGGTGGCGGCGGCGGCGTTCAGTTCGGCGTTCAGTTGCAAGGGTACGGCGCCCGCCGCCTGTCGCAGGGCGTTGACCGAATCCAACATCCGAAACTGGATTTCGGCCGTGTCGGCAGAATTGATGCGATAAAGTCGCGCCAAAGGCTTGCCATCGCTGCCCAGCCGCGGCGGTTCAGGGGTGGCACAGGCGGCGAGGGCCGCAAGAACGGGTATCGAAAGAACAAAACGACGATTCATCAACGGGATCACCCTGGAACAATTGTTGCCTTCAGTCTTACAAGCAAACCTCGGCCAGTTGAAACCCCCGGCATCGGGCAGGTCGGCACGTTCGCGCCAGTTTGAATTGCGACGAAGGATATTTGTCTGTAATGATCGGTTCCATACCGTTGGGTAAGCAACCACAGAGGTGCGCCATGGCGCAAAACAAAGAGAGCACTGCCAAACGGCGCCACTTTTTAGCAACTGCCGCCGCTGCGTCCGCCGTATGGGCCGCCCCGGCGCGAGCGCTGGAAAACAGCACCGAATATCTGCCCCCGGCCACCACGAATCGGCGAAATTTGTCGAGCTTTCGGATGCTGGACTGGCGCCCTTATTTCAATACGCTGACGAACGGCGTGATTCTGGTCGACATAACGTCCCGCGCCCTGCACTTTTGGTCCGAGGATGAATCGATTTACAAACTGTTTCCAACATCTGTGCCGCTGACCGAGGATCTGACGCGGAAGGGGCGGACCGAAGTTGTGAAAAAGGTGGAAGGGCCCAGCTGGCGGCCGACGCCATCAATGAAAGAGCGTAACCCGGAATGGCCCGATTTTGTGCCTCCCGGCCCGGATAACCCCTTGGGAACACATGCATTGCATCTAAGCTGGACGTATTATCGCATCCATGGCACCCATGACACCCGCAAGATCGGTCGGCGATCTTCCAATGGATGTGTCGGGTTGTACAATGAGCATATCGCCCAATTGTTTGCCTTCACCAGGATCGGCACACAAGTGTTGCTTATTTGACGAAATTCTTGCGTTACACCCAAGAACCCAGCAAGCTGACATTTGCATATGCAATGCAATGCTGATTAAAGAGAGTTACGAGGTACAGTCTTGGGTGCCTGCTGCCGTCCTCAGTAAAAATCGGCACCAGGCGATACTGGAGTAATGTTATGAAGAAAATCGCACTTGCCGCCGTTCTGTCGATCGCCGCAACCGGCGCCTTTGCCGGTGGCCTTGCCGCTCCCATTCTGGAGCCCACCGTTATTGTCGAAGAAACCACGTCTTCGTCCGGCGGTATTGTCGTTCCGCTGCTGCTGCTGGCGCTGGTTGTTGCAGTTGCTTCCAACTGATCCACAGCATCAGTCGAAAAATGAAAAAGCGGCCGAGCTGTTTCGGTCGCTTTTTTAATGCCTGATCGGACGTTTGTGCCGATCAATCCAGCCAGCCGCGCAGGTTTTCCTCGATCACCGTGCTCAAGGCGGTGATATGCGCGTCGTCGTCATTCAGGCAGGGGATATAGGTAAAGCTTTCACCGCCGGCCTCTTCAAAGCTTTCGCGGATTTCCTCGTTGATCTCTTCCAGGGTTTCGATGCAATCGGCTGAAAAAGCAGGCGCGATCACCGCGATTCGTTTATTGCCCGCTTCCGCCAGGCGCGCAACCTCTTCCACGGTATAGGGCTGTAACCATTCCTCGGGACCAAAGCGCGACTGGAACGTCGTTTTGATCCGGTCATCGGACCAGCCAAGCCGCTCTTTCAGAAGGCGTGTCGTCTTCTGGCACTGGCAGTGGTACGGATCACCCTCCATCAAATAGCGTTTGGGCACGCCGTGATAGGACGTGACCAAGATGTCGGGTTTGGTCTCCATGGCGGCATAGGCGCGCTCGACCGACTGCGCCAGCGCATCAATGTAAACCGGATTCTCGAAATAGGCGGGCACCGTGCGCACCGGGGGTTGCCATTTTTCGTCCATCAGGGCGCGGAACAACTGATCGTTGGCGGTGGCCGAAGTGGCGCCGGCGTATTGCGGATACAGCGGAAAAAACAGGATTTTCTGACACCCCGCTTCGATCAGGGCGCGCACCTTGGATTTCGTCGACGGATTGCCATAACGCATACAGTAATCGACCATCACATTGTCACCATACCGCGCCTTCATCGTCTGGGTGATCTTGGCCGTCTGGGCCTTGGTGATGGTGGCAAGGGGGCTTTCGTTCGCGTCGTGATTCCAGATGGATTTATAGTTCGCACCTGACGAAAACGGACGTTTCGTCAGGATGATGAGTTGCAGCAATGGTTGCCAGATCAACGGGGAATAATCAATAACACGGCGGTCCGACAAAAATTCGTTCAGATACCGGCGCATCGACCAATAGTCATAGCCATCGGGCGTGCCCAGATTGGCCAGCAGGATGCCCACCCTGGACGGCGGAATCTTCGGGTGATCGGCGGGGGCGTGCATCGGGCACACGGCATCCTTTGCCGTAAACATCGGTGTGCCGTCGGTGGATTTGGCATCCAGCATGGTAAGTCCCGCTCCGTTCGTCTGGGTATTTGAGGGGAGATAAAGGGTTTTGGCCCGGGGTCAATCGCGCCGCGGCGCGGCGGGGTCTTTCGTGGCGATTTCCGGCACCCCAAGGGCATCGGCAAGCCGCGCCTTTGCCGATCCGGGGCGCAGCGGTTTTGGCTGACTTTCGTCGGGGGCCCAACCGGTGAGAAACACCAGATCAAAGGTGGCGCGCACCCGGTCGGGGCCATCGGCAAAGTGCTGTTGATACAGCGCGGCCGTCTGCGGAAACAATGCGCGGGGCGCGATGCGACGGTCGCGCGCGGCAAGTGCGTTGGTTTCACCCATGGCGCGCAGATCGCGCATCAGGTGCAGCGCATTGTCATAGGTCACTGTCAGCGCCGTCGAATCCGCCACAGGCAGGGCGAATCCGGCCCGCTGCAACAGCGCGCCGAGATCACGGATTTCACCCATCGGGGCGACCCTGGGCGAAAGCCCGCCACGCAGGGCAGTTTCCGCCAGTGCCAAGGCAGAGCGCAGTTCGTGCAGCGTCTGCCCTGCCAGAAACACGGCCAGAAACAGGCCATCGGGCCTGAGCGCCCGCCGCGCCTGCACCAGTTGTCCGACCGGATCGTCTGCCCAGTGCAGCGCCATGGCGTGCACAATCAGATCATGCGCCTCGGGTGTCAGGCTGAGTGTTTCATCATCGGGCACGATCTTGGCACCTGCGATGGCATTTTTCCAGATTTCGGGATGGCCTGTGACAATCACCGGCTTGGTAAATGATCTGTTAACCTCTTCGAGCCTTTCCTGCACCTGCGCCAC
>JAACVA010000208.1:1287-1496 GCA_009992615.1 Rhodobacterales bacterium | reverse complement strand
GTCTTGCAAGAATCGCGCCTGATCCAACCGCGCGCGGGTGCGATGCAGAATCAGGGCGGGCCGGTCGGTCAGGGGTGCGGGCGTGGACATGCCAGACAGGTAGATGCAGAATGACAAAATTGCAAAGCGTGCTGAGCCTTGTTTACCCGCGGCAGTGTGTCCTGTGCGACACCCTGGTGGACGGGGGCAGCGGTTTGTGCGGCCCGTGC
>JAACVA010000208.1:0-1223 GCA_009992615.1 Rhodobacterales bacterium | reverse complement strand
GGTCGAAGATCGGCCTCGTGAGCAGCGCGCGGCGCAGCGGCGCCACCAGGAGGAGCGCGGCGGCCACCGCCCACACGAGGCCCGCCGCGAGCACTGCCGCCTCGCCCCATCCGCCGAGCCAGGCGAAGCCGGCGAGGTAGCCGGCGGCCGCAAGCATCCAGGCCACGGCCGGCGCGCGCAGGTAAGCGGCCGCGAGGACCGCGAACGGCAGGGACAGCATCAGGATCGTCATCTCGCCACTCCTTTTCGTGGGCCCGGCGAAGGGCCTCGCAGACTTTCGACGCCCTGCGGGGCGCCCTCCTTACGCGGCCCGCCGGCTTCGCCTCACCTTCGCGTCGGGCTTTGCGCGCTGCGCGGTGCATCCGGCGGGCAGCGGCGCGCGCAGCCCGCCGAGCAGGAAGGACATCAGCCGCGGTGCGAGCGCCGCGGCCGGGTTGGCCTCGTCGAGCTCGCAGTGCGCGATGAGCTTCAGCGCATCGGTGCCCGCGATCGCATAGGACATCGCACCCAGCATGAAATGCAGGCGCCAGACGATTTCCGCCTCCGGCACCGCGGGCAGCGCGCGGAACAGGGCGCGCTTGAAGCGTTCCAGCACCGCCGCGTATTCCTCGGCGAGGAAGTTGCGGATGAACTGCGAGGGCTCGGCGTAGGTGCGCCCGAGCAGGCGCATGAAGGTCGCGCCGCCGCCCTCGCTGTCGGCGGCCATGCGCAGGGCCACTCCGAAAAAGGCCTCGAGGATGAGGTGCGGCTTGAGCGGGCGGCCCGTGGCGGCGGCCTCCATCTCGTCGAGCACGCGCAGGCGCTCGCGATTCAGCCAGGTGAGACGGCGCCGGAACACCTCGCGGATGAGGCCCTCCTTGCCGCCGAAATGATAGTTGGTCGAGGCGAGGTTGCAGCCGGCCGCGGCGCTCAACATGCGCATCGAGGTCGCCTCCAGCCCATGCTGCGCGAAGAGCCGCTCGGCCGCATCGAGGATGCGGCCGCGGGTATCGACCACGCTCGCGATTTCGTCCGCCATCACGCCACCCGGATCAAACGATCGTTTGAATCATACGTTCATTTCCGTCCGCGTCAACCTTCGCGTTAGGCGGCGGGCTCTACGCTTGTTCGGGTGTCGGGTTCCAGGTTCCAGGTTTCGCGGTGCGGGGTGCGTGGGGCAAAGCGCACAGTTCATTGCGAGGAGCGAAGCGACGAAGCAATCTCGATCCCCGACACGCGCCGCC
>JAACVA010000006.1 GCA_009992615.1 Rhodobacterales bacterium | reverse complement strand
GGCGGTCCGTAGTCGCTCAACTCCCAAAACCATCAGCCCAACCGCACCCGCCCATCAAGGCGGGTTTTTTCGTTTCCGGAGGATTCCCATGAGCACGACGTACTACGACCATTGGCGCAAGGCGCCGGAGGGTGCCTGGCGCTGGCCGAATTTCAGCCCGGCCGAGATCGCCTGCAGGGGCACCGGCAAGCTGCTCGTCAAAGAGCCCGCGCTCGACAAGCTGCAGGCCCTCCGCGACCGGCTGGGCAAGCCGCTCATCATCCGCTCCGGCTATCGTAGCCCGGAGCATAACCGTGCCGTGGGCGGCGCCACCGGCTCGAAGCACATGGATGGAGCCGCCTTCGACATTGCCATGGCGAACCACGACCCGGTGGCGTTCGAGGCTGCGGCGCGCGAAGTCGGGTTCCTCGGCTTCGGCTTCTATCCGCGCTCCGGGTTCATCCATGTCGACCTCGGCCCCGCGCGTCAGTGGGGCGAGCGGTTCCCGGTCCGGGCGACTGCATTCGCCGAAGAAACGCCGCGCGCGCGCGAAGTGCTGGCCGAGAGCCGCACCATGAAGGGTGGCGGCGCGGCGGGTGTCGCGACGCTCGGCGCGGCCGGGGTGGAAGTCGCCCAGCAGGTGCTGGCGGAGACGCAAAGCGCCGTCCTGCCGCTCGTGCCGTATCTCGACACGCTCCGCTGGGTGTTCATCGCGGTGGCACTCGGTGGCATCGCGGTCACCATCTATGCCCGCCTCGACGACTGGCGCCGGGGGCGACGGTGATCGCAGCCAGCCCGTGGACGCGGGCGGCGCTGCGCTACGGCGCCATCGTCCTCGCCGTGCTCCTGTTCCTGCTGTCGCTTCGGCGGTCCGGCGAGCGAGCGGGACGCCTCGCCGAACGCCTTGAGACCACGGAGAAAGCCAATGATTTCCAACGACGGATGCTGGAGGCTGCGGCGCGCCGTCCTCATGATCGCGATGAGCTTGCTGACCGGCTGCGCGACGGTCGGTTTTGATGGCGGCGAGTTCGGGGCGAGTCCGCCCTTCGTGGAGTACAGCCGCAAGTTTCAGGCGCAGGCGGCCGAGGAACTGGCTCTGTTACCAGAGGGGTCGGCGATCGCGGAGATGCTGGCGGATTACGCTGTGATGCGAGATCAGGCGCAGATCTGCAGCGGGTTGACACGATAAGCCTCGCAAATTCAACGCAGCTGGTTGCGACGGAAAGCGATTGCCTGAATTGTAGACATCGAGATCTGCGGTACTCGAATGCCGCTTGGATCGCCGTCGCGCAGAAAATATTTCTTGAACGAGGTTGCACTTTCTCACATCAGCATTCGATACCGACGCTCGTCAGCATCACTAGATTTAATAATACGATATTCCATGCCGCTGGCTACGGCGATCTGCTGAGCGAAGTCTTTCTTTGCCTGAACTACAGCGTCATCGATTTGGTGGTCACCCTTCACTTCGACGATGACATACTTTTCGCTGCCATCAGATTCTTCTCGCACGAACACAAAGTCTGGATAGTAGCTGCGAACGGTGCGGGAATCTGGGTCAATATACTGAATGAAAAAATCTGACTGACCGTGTGTGAGCATGCCAGTGAAGTAGATTTTCTTTACTCTTTGCTCACGCAGCAAATCCCAAAACAGTGTCCTTTCAGGGTTTGAGTCGAAACAGTAGGTATCTAGGTGAAAGCTTTTTCCAACCTCGACTTCCTTGGCGTCGGTGCTGCGTACAATTTTGTCTTTTGCTGCAGTGACCTCATAGTAACCGCTTGGCGGAAGCTTAATGAGCTCGACTTCATGCTCTTCCGTTTTTTGGGTTTCGTCGAGATCGAATAGGAGCTTGAAGAGGCGTGGAATGATCTCATCATACAGAATTTCGTTGAATTCGTTGACGATTACTACGAGCTCTTCCGTTCCTTCTTTTGTCGTATCCAGCAGGTCCTCGATGTCTGACGGGCTCAGGTTTAAATAGCGTGCGATCTCGGCCACCAAGGTAAGGCGCGAAAAGACTCGCTTTTCACGCCGTTGGGTGAGGTCAAACGAACGGCTGGCCGCTGCCCCTGCCGCGTCGGCGGTCGTAAGCCCCTCCTGCTGAGTTTCGATCAGCCGGTACCTTTCGACCAATTCACCCCAAGCTTCGGTATCCGACCGGCTCAGCCCGAGGGATGCGCCAGCCGCAAGCGTCTTCTCCCGAACGTTATATTGCTTGCGGACGCGAACAAGTTTGATCTTAACAGGCGGCTCAACAACGCGAATTTGAACGCGTTGCTTGTCGCTGGCCACGTTCTGAAGATCGTCGGCGCTGATACGGAAGTTTTGCTGAAGCTCGTCGTTGAGGATCTCAAGGTTGTCGTCAGATAGGAAAACATGACCTGTATGCTGGGCTTCACCGACGGCTCGCAGGCAACGCATGGTCGCCTGCAGAACGAATACCTTTGACTTGGGTGCGCGGAAAAGCCCAACACCGAAGAGCGACCGGCAATTCCAGCCTTCTCGTCCCTTGTTCACCAGAAGGATGAACTGCTTTTCAGAGTCCGGCGTATCTAGCCGATTGAATTCACGGATGTCGTCGTTTGTCGTCAGCTTTTCATCGCCAACGTTCACAATGATCCGCGATGCAGGAATGCCATGTTTGGCCAGAGCACGCTCCACGGCGGGGCGCAGGTCACCCGTCAACTCGTCAATGGTCGCGGCGAAGAACGCCAGCTTTGGCAGCATACCTTCCGGGCGCAGGTCCGCTGTCGCTTCAAGAAAGCGGTCAATTGCAATCTCGACAAACTCTTCGTTGCGCGTGTTCTTGTAGCTGCGAAGATCCACCTTCTTGAGGAAACCCTTGTCGATCGCTTCCTTGAGGCCATAGGCGTAGACCACCTCGGGCAGGACCTCTTTGCCCACGTAAGGCGTGCCGGTGAAATTGTAGCAGGCCACAACGCGGGTACCGGCCTTGTTCAGACTGGCCGCCAGGATGTCGATGGTCGTGCGCAAGCTCGTATCGGTTGCCTTCGCTCCAAGGCCCATGTCCTTCGCCAGCGCCTTCCCGAACGCGTGGTGGGCCTCGTCCACAAAGATGCCAAGCTGTTCGAGTCGACACAGCTTCTCGAACCGTTGGTTGGTTGTCAGTTCGGCCTCTTCCTCGGGCTGGTCCCAATCATAGAGGTCCGAGGCCTCGGCATAGACACCGTTTGCCGCGACCGTGTTTGCTGTCGCGCCGAAGAGCTGGTCTATCGGCGTCTTTTCTTTCCGCTGACGCTTCAGGATGATCTTCTGCGTGTTCGACACGATGATGTTGAAACGCGAGCGGTCGAGGGTATTCAGCGACCTTCCGGCTTCCTCGAGGTAGTGGAAGCGCAGGTGGGTGGTCAGGAAGTTCACGTATTCGGGCGGCACGACCTGCACTAGGTCGAAGGACTCGATCTCTTTCAGCGATTGCAGAACGGTCTTGTCCGGCGCGAAGACCAGCGCGTTGTGGCAGTAGCGCTGGTCCTTCTCGAATTTGTTGCCCAGCAGGAACTCGTAGAAGATGCAGGTTGCCATCAGGATCGTCTTGCCGGTCCCCATGGTCAGCGCGAAGATGTAGTTCGGGTAGGTGCGGGCGTTCTTGCGCATAGCCGCAAAGACGGCCTTGTACTGCTCCTGCGTGATCTGGTCTAAAAGGTCGCCTTGGCGGTTGTCGCCGACGATCCCGCCTTCCTTGCGGCCCGCGAACCGGCCCTTCTTTTCGAACCAGTCCTTGAAGACCTGTTCGACCTTGGCGTTATCCATGAACTCCTTGAGGAAGACATAGATTTCGAGCGCCTCGAACTGTGGTTCGCGCAGGAAGGCCTTGGGGTTCTTGTCTGGATTGTTGAAGTCCAGGAACTTGCGGGTCAGCTCCTTGTAGTGGGTCCGGATGGTGCCACGGTTCGCGCGGTAGAACTCCCAGAGGAAGTTGAAGAAGGCAAAGTCGAGTGCGGCACTGGCCGTCTTGGGGCGCCTAGCCATTGGTCACGCTCCCTTCCCAGGATTCCGAGAGGAGGTCGGTGATCTTGACGCGGATCGTGCCGGCATCGGCCGGAACCTTGTAGCGGCCGATGACGAGGTCGGACTTCTTTTCGGGGATGTCCACGACGGCCGGTTGCAACACGGCCCCGTCGTAGTTCCAGTCGATGAGGATGCTCTCGGTCAGTTCGCGCCAATCGTCCACGGCCTCTTTCTGCATGGACAGCTTTTGCAGCAGGTTCATCGGGTAGAAGCGTTCGACGACCAACTCGCTATCCTTGACCACCACCTTGGCGTCGGAGTCGCGTCTGAACTCGAGATCGGCCTTGTCGCGCAGGATGTCCACGACTTCGACATCGATTTTGTAGGGCTTGGCCGCGAGGATCAGGTGGGCCGACAGATCAGGCTCGTGCCCCATGCAGACCAGCGTGATTTTTTCCACCGCCCGGTTCGGATTTTCTCCCT
>JAACVA010000005.1 GCA_009992615.1 Rhodobacterales bacterium | reverse complement strand
TCAGGCCGACGTGGGCCAGTTCCGGATCGGTATAGGTGGCCCAGGGGATGTGGCGCGTGCTGGCCTTGGCCCACCACAGCCCCAGAACACAGGACCGCACGATCACCCCGGCATGATACCCTGCCACATGGGTGAATTGCAGCCCCCCGGCACAATCGCCCACCGCGTAAACCCGACGGTTGGTCGTGCTGCGCAAGGTGTCGTCAACCTTGATCGCCCGGTCATGCGCCACATTGCCCTTGGCAAGATCCAGCTTGTCAAGGTTCACCTTGCGCCCCACTGCCATCAACAGGTGGCTGCCCTGGAAGGTGCCGGCGCCGGTTTCCACGGTGATCGCGCCTGCGGTGCCGCTGATCCGCTGGGCCTGCGCCCCCTCGATGATCTCGATCCCCTCACCGCGCAACGCGTCCAGCACCACCGCCGCCATCTCGGGATCGTCCTTGCCCATGGCCTTGGCGCCTTCGATCACTGTCACACGCGACCCCAGCCGCCGGTGCGCCTGGGCCATTTCCATGCCGATCGGCCCGCCGCCAATGATGATCAGGTGATCGGGCCGCGTGCGCAGGTCAAAAATGGTTTCGTTGGTATAATAGGGTGCGTCGTCGATGCCCGGTATCGGCGGCACGAACGGCGCCGACCCGGTGGCGATGATGAACCGCCGCGCGGTGATCACAGTGTCGCCCGCCTGTACCTCGGTGGGCGAGATAAAGCGCCCGTATTCGCGGATCACGGTACAGCCCAACGTCTCGAACCGGTCCTGGCTGTCCAGCGGGGCGATGGTGGCGATGACATTGCGCACATGATCCTTGGCGGCAGCGAAATCCACCACAGGTTCGGCCGGTGCCACGCCAAACCCGCCCTTGAACACTGTATGCGCCTGTTTTCCGGCGGCGATCAGCGCCTTTGACGGCACGCAGCCATAATTCAGGCAATCGCCGCCCATCTTGTGCCCTTCCAGCAGAACGACACGCGCCCCCATCTGCACCGCCCCCGCCGCCACCGACAGGCCGCCTGATCCGGCGCCAATCACACAGATGTCTGTCTTGATCCGCTTCATCTTTCAAATCCCCTTTTTGCCGCGCACAGCACTCAAAACGATGGGCAGCGCCGCAAGCGCGCACAGCCCCAGTATTGGTAACAGAATCTGCGGCGTAAAAATGATACCCAGATCAGGGGTTTCGCCCCGCGCGAACACCTCGCCCAGGCCCGCCCCCACCGAGGTATATACGACAGCCCCCGGAATGATGCCCAGAAATGTCGATACCGCAAATCGGAACAGCGAAACCCCCACCAAGGCCGGCACCAGATTGGCAACGAAAAATGGCACCGCCGGCACAAGACGGATCAGGAACAGCATCGACCACTGGTTCTCGTCTATCCCCTCCTTGATCCTTTTGATTGCTCCCTGACCGGACTCCATCCGCGCGGCCAGCTTTTCACCCAGCCCCCACCGCGCCGCGAGGAAAATCGCGACCGCGCCCAGCGTGGCACCGGTGACATTGAACAGCGCCCCCGGAAAGGTGGCAAACAGGAACCCGCCGGTCAACGTGGCGATTGTGGCACCAGGCAGCGAAAACGCCACCAACACGACATAGGCCGCGATAAAGGCCCCCACGGTCAGGACATAATTCGCATCTCGAAACGCGATCAGCCGTTCGCGGTTTTGCGCCAATGCGTCGAAGGTCAGGGTATCGCGCAGGGTAAACGCCCCGACCACGGCCACAATCGCGATCACGATCAGGGGCAATCGGCGGCGCCACTCCGACGGGGCGGCCGGATTTTGTGTCATATCGTTCATTCTCTACAAACCTCGGGGCTGTGTCCGTGTGGCCCCTAGATGCGTCACGCGCCAGCATCGCCCAAGCCCTGTCACAACCGATTGATCCAGAATATGCCGTTTTGGGGCCGGATCACGGAAACCTGTAACAATCAGCGGGCCATTGTTGCAGGAAATCCGCGGGCCTGCCTGTTGACTTGGCCGGTCAGGCCCCCTAATCACCGGGCTTCGAACAGTTGTGGCCGCCGAATCCAATCGCGCTGGCTGCCCAGACGGAGAGACGGCGATGACCAAACGCACATTCCAACCCTCGAACCTGGTGCGCAAGCACCGTCACGGGTTTCGTGCCCGCATGGCCACCAAAGCCGGGCGCAAGATCCTGAACGCCCGCCGCGCCCGCGGCCGGAAATCGCTGAGCGCGTAATCCTGCCCGCCGACGTGGCATCCGACATGGCACAGCCGCCGCGCATTGCAGCGGCGGCTTTGTTGTGTGTAAAGCCCACGGTCCTCAAAAAACGTGCCGATTTTCTGCGCGCCTCGCGGGCTGCATACAAACCGATGCCCGCCTTCGTGCTGCAAGCCCGCAAGCGGGCCGAAGGTGAAGCGTCGGGCATTCGTGTGGGGTTCACCTGTTCGAAAAAGGTTGGCAATGCGGTGGCGCGGAACCGCGCCAAACGGCGCCTGCGCGAAATTGCCCGACTCGTCTTGCCCGGTGCCGGGCGTGACGGTTGGGATTACGTTCTGATCGGCAAGCGGGGCACCACCACCACCCATCCTTTTGCCGATCTGCAAACAGATTTGGCCCGGGCCTTGGCCCACCTGCACAGATGACCCCGCTTGCCCGCCTTCTGGCACTGCCCGTTCACGCATATCGCGCGGTGTTCAGCCCTTGGGTGGGTCACAATTGCCGGTATCACCCGACCTGTTCGGCCTATGCGCTAGAAGCGCTGGCCAAGCATGGCGGTGTCAAAGGCGGATGGCTGGCACTGCGCCGCATCCTGCGGTGCAATCCCTTCGGTGGCAGCGGGATCGACAATGTGCCCGATTGAAACGACCTACGGCTTTTCGAACGCGATGATCACATCACCGATATCCACGCCGAACCGCTGCATGTAGGCGCGATTCAACAGGCGCTTTTCACCTGTCAGCCACATCCAGTCATTGAACGTCACGCGCAAGGTTTCTGTTTGTCCGCTGGCGTCGGGAATGGGCAGGTCGATGGTATAGCGCCAGTTGAAGGCGTCGCCGCGTTCCACGCCTGTTGCGGTGCCAATCACGCCTGGGGCGGTGCCTGTCCAGGTATCGGGGCCGGTTTTGGTCAGGCTCCAGACACGTTGTTCGGTGCTGTTGTCCTCATAGACAAAATTCTCGATCAGTTTCAGGCGTTTGCCATCCCAGTCGCCGGTGATCGTCACATCGAACCGGCGCCGCACAGCGCCCAGCACATCCTGGAATTGGCCCCGCGCCACCAAGTTGCCTTGAAAGAATTCTTCAAGGTTCAGGCTGCGGCGGCTGAGCAGCGGATCATCTGCGCCCGGCTTGCCCGTGCAACTGGCCAAAATCAGCAGAAAACCAAGGGTAATTCGGCGCATGTCCCTCCTGTCCTTGTCTATCATGGGCAGATCCAGGGCGGGAGGGCCAAGCCGCTTCGCGGCATTGGCGCATTCGGCTGATGGTGTGAAACGCCAGTAACGAGGTGCGTTTTACGATCTCGCTGACCTGCCTGACGATCAGGGTATTCACCCATCAGACAGGTTCCCATGACAGAGGAGAGAATGACCCCGCTGTGTCAGCGGATGATCGAAGACATGGATATTCGCGGGCTGTGCGAGAAGACACAAAAAGCACACATCCGGAATGTGAAGCATTTCAGATCATTCCCCTGCGGCCGCCAGACAAAGCCAACCCTGAAGACCTACGCTTTTATCAGCTCAAGATGACACAAGACGGCGTGTCGGCCAGCAGCTTCAACGTGCGCATCATTTCCTTGCGGTTCTTATTCGGGATCACCTGTGGGCGCGACGAGATGAAACGCCTCATGCAATTCTACCGCAAGCCCCGCAAGCGGCCCATTGTGCTCAGCGTCGAGGAGGTGGCCGACTTGTTGGTCGCCGTTCCCGGTCCCGGGCTCCAGTATCGCGCCGCCCTCGGCATATGAGAACGGCAGTGCAATATTCGGCCACGGTGGCGTCGGGATGAGATTGCTGCGGGCGGCGTAAAAGTCGTCCATCTTTACCCCTTCTGTTGACAGGGAGGGTGGGAGTATTTTCACCATGGACTTGTATAGGAAGGTTCGTCTGGCTGTCGCAGGTTAAAGGCGGGACACTTTAAGCGGCAGGTCTGGTGCCGAAAAGACGAACGAGAACAACTGGCTAGGAAAACGGCAGAGACTTGCGAACCGTTTCCCGAACCGTTATCAATGCGCCACGGCCCCGTAGCTCAACTGGATAGAGCGCCAGTCTTCTAAACTGGATGTTGCAGGTTCAAGTCCTGCCGGGGTCACCACCACCTTATTAAGCATTTGTTTTTCCTTACCTTTATTGAATATTTGGAACTTTGGTCGGTTGAGTTGGAACTTTTTGTTCTTTTTTAGCTGGTACTGTAAGCTGACGTCTGGAAATTCGCTCGAGGTGGGTGCGATGAGCCCATTCCGGTATTCCATGGAGGTGCAACCCAACCATGGAGCAGAGCGAATGGACAGACGGCAGGATACTGCGGTTGAGGCAATCTTGGAACAGCTGATCGAAACC
>JAACVA010000004.1:1164-4528 GCA_009992615.1 Rhodobacterales bacterium | reverse complement strand
CAGCAATGACAACGGCACCGATGACAACGGCACCGACGACAGCAATGACAACGACAGCAATGACAGCGATAGCAACGACAGCGATAGCAACGACAGCAATGACGATTGATCGTTGACCGATTGTCGCAGTGGGGCCTCTGTCAGATGACAGGGGCCTCTGGGGGTTACAGGATGAACCGAAGACATGTCATGGTCGGTGCTTTGTCGATGCTGGTCACGGCAACGCAGGCAGGGGCGCAAACAGTTGCTGATCGGGTGATCGAACAGCTGAAACGCAAGGGCTATACCCGAATCACGATTGGGCGCACCTTGCTGGGGCGGGTGCGGATCGTGGCCACCGGCACCGCTGGCCGCCGCGAGATCATTTTGAACCCCTCGACCGGAGCCATTCTGCGCGACTATCTTGATCAAGACGATGGCCTGCACGATGACACCAGCGGATCTGGCAACGATGGGTCTGAACGTAAAAGCGGTGACGACGGTGATAGCGCTGAGGACAACAGCAGTGCTGACGAAAGCGATGACAACAGCAGCGATGACGACAACAGCGATGACAGCGATGACGAGTCCTGAGCCCACCCGTAGGGCGAGCGCGTTGTGAGGATTTGGATCGGACTTGGCCCCCTCATGGGGGTGCAACTGGTCTGTGGGCTGTTTTTGTTGTGGGATATGTTGGGCAGCCTTCTGGGCCTGTCGGCTCCGCCGATCGCTTGGGTTTACTATGAACTGGCACAGATCGGCGCGGTGATTGGCCTGCTGTTCGGGATGGTCGTCGGCGCCACGCTTTTGTTGCGCTCGACCCGCCGACAACGTGCGGCAGAGCAAAGCCTGCGTCTGGCGTCCGGTGCGTTCATGGAGGTTCTGGAAGAACGGTTCGTGGACTGGGGCCTGACCCCTGCCGAACGGGATGTCGCGCTTTTTTCCATCAAAGGGCTCAGCACCGCCGATATTGCCGCAATCCGGAAAACATCCGAAGGCACAGTCAAGGCGCAGACAAATGCCATTTACCGCAAGGCGGGGGTATCGGGCCGCCCCCAATTGTTGAGCCTGTTCATAGAAGATTTGATGGATGACGCCCCGCTTGGCGCTCATGCGAAATCGGCGGCTTAGGTGTGGTCGCTGTCAATGCGATGCGTCTGGAGAACCACCAGGGGCACGATGTCCAGGGCGCGGATATGGGTCGCGGCCAGATTGACACGCGGCGCGCAGCCCTCGTCATGGGCCTGCAAAAACCGCCCGGCGCACAGGCACCACCTGTCGCCCGGTTGCAATCCCGGAAACCCGAACTCCGGGCGTGGAGTCGACAGATCGTTTCCGACATATTTCGAAAATGCCAGAAATTCGGCAGTCAGCACGGCGCAGACGGTGTGGTTGCCTTGATCCATCGTGTTGGTGTTGCAACAGCCATCCCGAAAGAACCCTGTCATCGGTGCCATTGAACAAGGTTCAAGGTCGCCGCCCAGCACATTGACGGATTGGTCTTTTTGCATATCGGTCTCCTTGTGTGGCCGGTCAACGGAACCGGTCCGCCAGTTTCTGCAACGCGCTACGGTTGTCCACCTCCACCTCCGGCGCCGCGTCGGGGAATGGGGGCGGCGCGGGCCGTTCGGGCCGTGACGGGCGCGGCGGAGTCAGACGCATCCCTACCGCATTGCTGAACCCTGCGCCATCGCCCTGCGCCAGGGCCGCAGCGCCGTCGGAAATGCCGCGCAGAAGATCGTCCAGCCACGTCCCGTCCGCCTTGGTAAAGTCATGCAGCACATAGCCTGGTACCGCATCCTTGTGTCCCGGATGCCCGACACCCATGCGCACCCGCTGATAGTCCGGCCCGATATGCCCGTGGACCGAGCGCAGCCCATTGTGCCCCGCATGGCCGCCGCCTGCTTTCAGCCGCATCTTGCCCGGTGGAAGGTCGATCTCATCATGAAACACCGTAACATCACCGGGCGTCAGCTTGTAAAACCGCATTGCTTCGCTCACCGATTGGCCCGACAGGTTCATGAAGGTTTCGGGCTTCAGCAGCACCACCTTGACGCCGCCCAGCACCCCTTCGGCTACCTTGCCCTGAAACTTCGCCCGCCAGGGTGCAAAACCATGGTCGCCCGCGATCCGATCCACCGCCATGAACCCGATGTTGTGGCGGTTTGCGGCGTATTTCGCGCCGGGATTGCCCAGTCCGACAAACAGACGCACGATGTCATCCTTCAAAAACCCTCGGTTCTCCCTAAGGGTCAGCGCACCGATGGTCAAACCCGGCGCTGTTTCTTCTTTGCACAAATACTCAAAAAAACCCGGCCGCGCCACCCCGCGCAACCCGTGCTATTGGGGTATCCATTGGCCGAACGCTGTCACCCCGTCGCGCAGTTTGTTGAAATCCACCTCGCGCCCGCCGCAGGTGCCGTGCAGGAACTGTTCGATGTCGAACAGCCCCTCGGACAACGCCATGGTGGTGCCGCTGAACCCGTGGGAATGCGACAGCCAGCAAAACCCGGCCAGCCCTTCCGCCATCAGCGTGATGCAAGTCTCGCCCGAGCCATAGACCCCGACCGGAAACGATACGCCCGCCGCGTCGAACACACGGTTGATTTCAGTGAAATAACCGATCACGTCGTCGGTGTGGAAAATCGCGCCGTTGCCGACAAAATCGCCGTCCACTCCGAAATAGACGGCACCGTTGGGCGGCTGGTTGAACCGCGCCGCCAGCGCCAGCGCCTCGCGCGCGTCGGCGGGGCCGCGGTTGGCCCAGTCGTTGAAGGTTTCGGGCCGGTTGTTGTTGTGCTGGAACACCACCACCACGGACATGCCATAGGACGCGATCAGCGGCAGTTCCTCGGCGCGCAGCCGTTTGCCCGGAATTGTCTCGGCTTCGTAATCATAGTACCGGGCGATGGTTTTCACCCCGACCTCGCGCATCTTGTCCAAAAACGCGGGTGTCACGATGGCCGAGGTATCGACCATGTCGACACCGCTGTCCGGGCGGCAGAAATCGTCGGATTTGCGCACCTGTCCAGGGGCCGGTTGGGCGTAGAGGCTCAGGCTCAGGCTCAGGCATATCGTCAGGCTGGGGCGTTGTGGCATCGGGGCCTCCGCAGGTTTTGCCCCATCTTTGCCCAACCCAACGGCTGCGCCAAGGAAAACATGGCTTGACCAAGGCTGCACTTCGTCTTTCCATGGGGCTGAGGCAACTGCGGGGGAAACGCAATGCGAATTCTGGCGATGGCGCTGTGCGCCGGGGTCTGTACCGGTCTGGGTCTTGGCGCGGCCCAGGCCCAGGCTCAGGCCCAGGCCCAGGCCCAGGACGGGCGATTGACGGTCGAGTTGAACAAGGTCGAACCGGGCGAGGCCGGCGGATGCCGGGCGTTTT
>JAACVA010000004.1:0-1106 GCA_009992615.1 Rhodobacterales bacterium | reverse complement strand
TCTGGACGGGCAGGGCGTGATCGACAGGCTGCTGACGATCGACGCGGCACCGCTGCCGGTGGGGCGCACCACGCTGAAGCTGTTCGAGATTGCCGGGTTGGGCTGTGACGGGATCTCTGAGATCCTGCTGCACGACATTCCCACCTGTACCGCCACGGGGGGGGCGGCTTTCGATTGTTTTGACCGGCTTGATCTGGTCAGCCGCGCCTCTGCCCGGCTGACCAAGTGATCCGATGACCGCCCTGTTGGCCCTGATGCGCGACGGCGGGCCGATCGTGTGGCTGCTGGTTTTCATATCCGTGTTCTCTTTGGCGCTGATTGTCGTGAAGATCTGGCAGATGCGCCACGCCACTGGGGGCACGGCCCGGCGTGAACGGGCACTTGATCTGTGGGATGGGCGCGACAGGCGCGGTGCGCGCGCCGCTCTTGAGGGCGGGCACGCCCCCGCCGACCGGCTGTTGACCCAGGCGATGACCGGGCTGTCCGGCGGCACGGCGCGCAAGCTGCTGGATGACGATCTGCAATGGCGTGGCAATGCCGAAATCGCCCGCCTGTCGTCGGGCCTGCGTCTGTTGGAACTGATCGCCATGGTTTCACCGCTGTTGGGCCTGCTGGGCACCGTATTGGGCATGATCGAGGCGTTTCGGGAACTGTCGATGGCCGAAGGCTCGGCCAATGCGGCGCTGTTGGCATCGGGAATCTGGCAGGCGTTGCTGACCACGGCGGCGGGGCTGATCGTGGCGATTCCGGCGGCTATGGCTGCGGGGTTGCTGGGCGCGCGGGTCGAACGCGCCGGGCAACAGGCCGAGGCGGCGGTGGGCCGCCTTTTCGCCATCGAGGACCGGTTGGAGCGTTAGGCGATGCACCTGTCCCGCCCCACCGGTCCCCGCGCGGCCATTTCACTGGTGGCGATGATCGACGTGCTGATGATCCTGCTGGTGTTCTTCATGGTCACGTCGACCTATCTCGACCTTGACATGGTGCCCTTGGCGGGGGCCGATGATTCCGCTGCGGCACCGGTCGTGCCGCAAACGCCACCGATGCGCCTGCTGGTGCGCCTGGGGGCCGAGGGGGCGGCCCATGTGCGGGGGCAGGTGGTGGACGCT
>JAACVA010000087.1 GCA_009992615.1 Rhodobacterales bacterium | reverse complement strand
GGTGGCCGATCAATGGCACAAGGGCCATGCCGCACTGATCGGCGACGCGGCGCATCCGACGCTGCCGTTTCTGGCGCAAGGTGCCAATCTGGCGTTGGAGGATGCCTGGGTTCTGGCCGATTGTCTTGCCGATCGTCCGGCCGGGGCGCCCGTTGAACCGGCGCTGGCGCGGTATCAGGCGCGCCGTGAAACGCGGGTGCGTCGCGCCATTGCTGCGGCCAATGGCAATGCCCGCAACTATCACCTGTCGCGGTGGTGGGAAACGCTGCCGGCGCACATGGCGCTGCGGCTGTTGAACCGCACCGCGCCTTCGCTGATGGTGCGGCGGTTCGACTGGCTGTACCACCATGATGTGACGCGCGACTAGGCGGTTTCCAACGCCGCGATGATGCCCGAGAAATCCGCCGCCTTCAGCGA
Source organism: Rhodobacterales bacterium (assembly GCA_009992615.1). Classification (GTDB taxonomy): domain Bacteria; phylum Pseudomonadota; class Alphaproteobacteria; order Rhodobacterales; family Rhodobacteraceae; genus Oceaniglobus. The sequence continues at coordinate 4,253 of JAACVA010000087.1, read as the reverse complement.
TGCCCCGCCGACCAGAGCACCGTCTACATCCGCCACGGCAAAGATTTCGGCCGCGTTCGACGCCTTGACCGACCCGCCGTACAACAGCCGCATTCCCGCGCCCTCGGCTGCGAAGCGTTCGACCAATCGGGCGCGCAGGAATCCGTGCACTTCACCGATCTGCTCCAGCGTCGGAACCTTGCCGGTGCCGATGGCCCAGACCGGTTCATAGGCGACAATGGTGTTGGCGGCGGTGCAGAGTTCGGGCAACGACCCGGCCAGTTGCGCGGCGCAGACCGTCAGTGTTTCGCCCGCCTCGCGCTGGGCCAGGGTTTCACCGATGCACACCACGGCGATCAGGCCGGCGGCCTGGGCGGCGCCGGTCTTGGCGCAGACCATCGCATCACTCTCGCCATGGTCGGTGCGGCGTTCGGAATGGCCGGTGATCACATGGCTCGCGCCGGCGTCGGCCAGCATGGCGGCAGAAATGTCACCGGTATGCGCCCCCGACACGGCGGCGTGGCAATCCTGCCCGCCCACCGCCACTGCGCCACCGCGCGCCGCCTCGGCCATGCGATGCACCAAAGTGGCGGGCGGGCAAAGCAAAACGTCGCACCCCGGTGCGGGGTGGGCGGCCAGCAAAGCCGCCATTTCGGCCAGATCGGCGCCTGTGCCGTTCATTTTCCAGTTGCCAGCGGCAAGTTTGCGGGGGACGGTCATGATGATCTCTCCTGTGGCGTCGGTTGCCATGGCATAGCGCGGAACCGGGGGGCGGGCCAAGGGGCGGGCGTCTGTGACGTTGTGATTGCCTGCGATTTCTGGCAGGGAACCCCAAACGCAAGGAAAGACAACGCCAAATGTCCATGCTTTCGACCTTTATCAAGCCGATGCATCCCGAGGGCCGCCGTTTTGTGGCGATCTTTGCCGCGATCACCGTGGCCCTGTTCCTGATCTGGCAACCGCTGGGCTGGTTGGGGGTGGGGCTGACGGTGTGGTGCTATTACTTCTTCCGCGATCCGCAACGCACGGTGCCGCTGCGCGAGGGGCTGATCATCAGCCCTGCCGATGGCATCGTGTCGCTGATCGAACCGGCGACGCCGCCCGCCGAGCTGGGCCTGCCTGATGTGCCGCTGACCCGCGTTTCGGTGTTCATGAACGTGTTCAACTGCCATGTGAACCGCGCCCCCATCGACGGAACGGTGACAGCGGTGGCCTATCGGCCCGGCAAGTTCTTCAACGCGTCCCTCGACAAGGCCAGCAGCGACAACGAACGCATGTCGCTGGCGTTTCGTCTGAAAGACGGGCGCGACATCGCGGTGGTGCAGATTGCCGGCCTCGTGGCGCGGCGCATCGTCTGTTTCGTGACGCCCGACACGGTGTTGCGCACTGGTGAGCGGTTTGGCCTGATCCGCTTTGGCAGCCGGGTGGATGTGTATCTGCCCGAAGGTGTCGCGCCCCTGGTTGTCGTCGGGCAGGGCACGATTGCCGGGGAAACCGTGCTGGCCGATCTGAACAGCGCGGAACCGCCGCGACAGGGCACGCTGGAGTAAGCCATGAAAACGCCCCGCGCCCCGAAATCGGAAATGCATATTCTGCAATTGCTGCCCAATCTTCTGACGCTGGCGGCGATTTGTGCCGGGTTGACGGCGATCCGCTTCGGGATCGAGGGCAATTTTGAACGCGCGGTGCGGTTGATTCTGCTGGCCGGTGTGCTGGATGGGCTGGACGGGCGGCTGGCGCGGCTGCTGAAAAGCGAAAGCCTGATCGGCGCCGAGCTGGATTCACTGGCCGATTTCGTGAACTTCGGCGTGGCCCCCATGCTGTTGATCTATTTCTGGGGCTTGCAGGGCCTGCGCAATGAGGCCTGGATCGCCATGTTGCTGTTTTCTGTGTGCTGCGTGATTCGCCTTGCGCGGTTCAATGTCGGCGCGCGGGCCGGGGCCGATGTGACCGAGAACCTGAAACAGAAAAAAGCCGATTTTTTCACCGGAATCCCGTCGCCGGCGGGGGCGATCCTGGCGATGTTGCCGATGTACCTCTATTTCATGTGGGGGTATCGGCCGATGTCGATCTATGCCGATATTGCCGTTTCGGCTTGGGTGGTGTTCATCGGGCTAATGATGATCAGCCGGGTGCCGACCTTTGCCTTCAAACGGCTGACCATTGCGCGCAAGCTGGTGCGGTATTTCATGATCGGATTCGTGTTCTTCATCGCCGCGCTGCTGACCTACACTTGGGTGACGCTTGCGGTGTGCTCGCTGATCTATCTGGTGTCGATCCCGTTCAGCATCCGCGCGGCACGGCGCGCCTCTCAGTCTGCCGGGGCCTGAGAGGCCAACTCATCCGCATCCTTGAACTTGATCGATTCGCCACAGCCGCAGGAATCGGCAACATTCGGATTACGGAATTTGAACCCGGATTCCAGCAGCGATGTCTGATAGTCAATCTCGGTGCCGAACAGAAACATCTGGGCCATCGGCGCGATCATCACCCGCGCACCGCCCAATTCGACAGTTTCATCCATCGGATTGATCTCGGTCGCGTATTCCATGGTGTATTCCATGCCGGCACAGCCGCCTTTCTTGATGCCGATGCGCAGGCCCATGTGGCCATCGCGCGCCATCAGGCGGGCGATCTGGCGCTGGGCGGCTGGGGTCAGGGTGACGGCTGATTTTCCGGGAATGCCAAACATGGAATGTCCTTTCTTGACGTCTTTTCAAACTAGGCGTTTTGCCCCGGCCGCTCAAGGGGTCAGGGCCGGATGCCTTTGGCGGGGGCAAGACCGATACATTGGCCGGCACGAAAAAGGGAGGGCGCTGGGCCCTCCCGGTTTGGTGCTTGAAAGAGGCTTGGGATACTATGCGAGCAGCTTGCACCTCCCCGGTAAAGACAACGTGTCGGTAGTGTAACGGTTCGGTGAAATCTCACATGAAGCCCAGTTCGAGACGCGCCTCGTCACTCATCATTTCCATGCCCCAGGGCGGATCCCAGGTGATCTGTACATTCACGGTACGCACACCAGGCAGCGGTTCGATCGCATCGGCCACCCAGCCCGGCATTTCGCCCGCGACGGGGCATCCGGGTGCGGTCAGGCTCATGAAAAGTTCGACATCGTTCTCGGGGCTGATGTCGATCGTATAAACAAGACCCAGATCGTAGATATTCACGGGAATTTCGGGATCATATACGGTGCGACAGGCCTCGACCACCTGGTCGTACAGCGGGTGGTCCGTGGTGGAAGGCCGGATCAGCGGCGCACCTTCCAGCGGGGCAGGCGAATTTACGGTCATTGTATCCTCGGCACTATAGCTGACTAAACATATAAGGTTTATAGTGCCGTGCGTAAAGGCTTGTGTTGGGGCCGGTTACAGGGGCGCCTCGGCCAGCCCGGCGCGGGCCAGCAGGATTTCGGCGCTGTCGTTCCAGACATCGGTACTTACAATCCTGCCATCGCGCACCACGAAACAATCGAGATAGCGGTTGCCGTCGAACGGCGTGCCATCGGGCCAGGCCCCGTAAAGGTGGCCGGTGTTGTAGACATGCACATCGCCCGTCACCGGGTCGCGCACGGCGTCGGTGCGGCCCAGCCGCTTTTTCACCCAGGCATAGCGTTTTGCGTTGAACCCGGTGGGTCCGGCTGCCGAGGCAAAGGCGCGCCCGCCGGTAAAGGTGATCACCACATCGTCGGCAAGATATGCGGCGGCGCCTTCGGGGTCGGGCACCATCGAGCGTTCGAGATAGGACTGGACGATTGCCTTGGCGGCGGTGACAGGATCATCGTTTGTCATAGGACACTCGCAATATGGGTGGCGGCGCGGATGCCGTCGATCAACCGGATCGGGGTTCTGGCGCGGGCGTGCCGGGCGATGTCGACCATCCCGCCACAGCCCAGAACGACACTTTGCACGCCATCCTCGGCGGCGGCGGCGGCGATTTCATCGACCACGCGGGCGGTGGCTGTGTCCTGTTCGAGCGCCAGAACGGGCACGTCGCTGGCCCGCACCCGGCCAAGGTGCGCCGACAGACCGTAGGCGGCGATGTTTTCCTCAAGCACGGGCACTGATACGGCCAGGGTGGTGACGACCGAAAACCGCCCCCCGGCCAGCACCGCCAGATGATAGGCCGCCTGGCCGATGCCGATAACCGGGCAGGTGGCGATGGCGCGCGCCGCGTCCAGCGCGGTGTCGTCGAAACAGCCAATGATGATCGCCCGCGCGCCCGCCCCCGATGCCTTGGCAACCAACGCCAGCAAAGGCGCGGTGGCTGCAATGCCA
>JAACVA010000086.1:645-4679 GCA_009992615.1 Rhodobacterales bacterium | reverse complement strand
CGCGGCGCTCGGTCTGCTTATCCTCATGGCGGGGGCAATGCTCTGGCGCGACATGCCGGTGGGCGCGCCGCTGCCCCGCTTGGAGCCCGCTCAAAAGGCCGAGTTGCGCAGCGGGCAGGTGGATTTCACCCTGATCGCGCTGGCCACCTTTCTGACGCAGGCGGGCAGCTTCGTTCTGGCCGCGCCGTTCCTGACCGAGGCCGATCTGGGCCTTATGCGCGCGGCGGAGCGGCTGGCGCTGCTGGTCAGCTTTCCGATGCTGGCGATCAACCCGGTCATCGCGCCGCGCATCGTGCAATTGTCGCGCGGGGGCGATGCGGCGGGGTTGCGCCGCTTGACACTGCGGGCACTCGTGGCAAGTACGGGGATCGCGGCCTGCGTCCTGCTGCCGCTGCTGATCTTTCCCGAGCGGGCCTTGGCGCTGATGGGCGCCGAGTTCGCGGCGGCGGTGCCCTATTTGCGGCTCATGGCCGTGGCGCAGTTTCTCGCGGCGGTGATCGGGCCACTGGCCATGATGCTAACCATGTCGGGACGCGAGCGCGTGTCCATGTGGATAAACTTGGGCACACTGGCGCTGGCATTCGTGCTTGTCCCGAGTTTGTCAATGGCTCATGGCGCGTCCGGGTTTGCCTTGGCTTATGCTTCCATCATTGTCACGCGGTTGGGGCTGATCGGGGCAGTCGTCTTTTTGACTGGACCAGCGGTACCTTGTCGTACGGGGGCAAGAAAATGATTCCCTTGAGCAGTAGCCGCTTGCCGGTTTCGCGTGTACCAAGTCTTAGAAAACTGCGCACCTTCTGGATCGTCGTTTTCATAACTGTTATTATCCTTTGGCCATTTAGTGGCTTGACGGCATGGCATTTGATGTTTTTTGGTGCGATCTCTGTGGGGATATACATTTGCTACTCGCATTATATTTTGCCGCTAATTATATATTTTTCTATGATGTTGCTTTATTTTGTAATCACCCCCTTAATTCAAATTAGAACAGGCATTGGATATTACGTTTGGAGCGGTGATGTGCCGGATTTTGGAGTGATGGCGCTGGCATTTTTGGTAGTGCACCTTCTGGGTATTTTTGTCGGTTTCCAATTTAGAAGATTTTCTACGCCTCATAAATGTTACTCAAACACAAGTTTTTCTCTCGTCGGCGTTGCCCTTGTCGTGGCTTTGGCTCTAGGCTTTGTGGCAATTGTTGGTTTCACGACCATCCTACTTCCGAGAGTGGATCAAGACATGGGAGAGTTGCCGAGTTACATTATACTTCTGAGGAATATCGCGAAGCTCATACCGGCATTTCTTGTTGGTTACTTCATTTTAGAGAGTCACAACGGCCTCAAGAGAAATGCGAGGCTTCTTGTTTTCGTCGTGCTGGCGCTGTTTTTAATGGTCGTGTCAAACCCTGTAAACACGAGTCGATTCCTCTCGTTGTTTGGCCTTCTTGTGGCCATTCTTGTGTACGCCATGAAGTTTTCGCGACTAAACTTTCTAGCATGGGCATTAGCAATTCTTCCGCTTTATGCCATATTCGCGCTGGGGTTAACTTCAGCAATGAGGTTTGGTTTTGATAACATTGGATTGGTAAAAATATTTGGCAGTTTGCAAACTCTTGAATTTTCCTCGTACTCCTTATTTTTGGATGCAATTAATATAGATGAATTCGCACAAGACAATTATTTGTTCTCGCATATTTTTATTTTAGTTCCACGGTCGATATGGCCTGGGAAGGCGGGTTCTATCGGCATTTATGTGGCGGAGAACTCTGGATACATTTTTAATAATGTCGGGCTAACCTCATTCTTCAATGCTTACGCCGACTACGTTTTTTTGGCCTTTGCTGTCTTTGTGTGGTATTTCGGAATACTCGTGAAAAATATTAACCCCGTGTTTGAATATTTGTCCTTTCGGAATTGACGATTTATGTATGGCGTGATCTTCACAAGCATGATGCCAATGTTTTTTCGTGGCGACCTGAGCACAGCGATGCTTGCTCTTTACGCGGCAACAATTGCGTACGAGGTTATACGCTTCGCAACGAGGTTCCGAATTAAGCCAAGGGTTACTTGAATGACAATACGCATCGCTAACGTCATCGAAGAGGGCAAGCTGGCCGGGCCGCAGGTTCGGATGGTGCGGGTGGCCGCGGCGCTGAGGCCCCGGGCCGAGACGCTGATCGTGATGCCGCGCGCCAATTCCGGCCCGTTCCGCGAGATGTGCGAGGCCCATGGCGTGCCTTACCGGGCGCTGCCGCTCACCCGGATCACGAAAGAGTGGCGCGCGGCGCTGGCCTATCTGCTGTTCTCGCCCTGGGAGGTTTTGCGCCTCGCGTACCTCTTCCGCCGGGAGCGGATCAATCTGGTTCATGCCTCGGGTGGCAGTTGGCAATACAAGGCCGTGATCGCCGCGCGGCTGGCAGGTATCCCCGCAGTGTGGCATCTCAACGACACCTCGACGCCAGGTTGGGTGCGCCGACTGTTCCAGCTGGTGCAACCCTTGGCAAGCGGGTTCATCTACACGTCTCATAGTGTCAAGGCGTATTATGGTCAATATTTGAGCGGGAGCAGACCATTTGCTTTCATTCCCCCGCCGGTTGATGTTTCGGAATACGACCCTGCAGCGAAGTATTCTGGAGACGAGGAAACAATAGCCCTATTCGGCGATGATTTGGTCATAGGGACGGTCGGCAACGTCAACCCAATCAAGGGACTTGAAACGCTGATCCGCGCTGCCACCCGTCTGCGCGGCTTGGGCCATGCGCCGCATGTGGTGATCGTCGGTCCAATTTTTGACAGACAGCGCGGCTATCACCGAAGGCTTTTGGCGCTGGCCGACGAACTGGGGCTCGACCGACTGCATTTTATGGGAGCGCGCGTGGATGTGCGGCCGTTGCTGGCGCGGTTCAATGTCTATGTATGTTCGTCTGTCTCGGAAAGCTGGGGTATGGCGCTCTGGGAAGCGATGGCGATGGCCTGCCCCGTCGTCAGCACCGATGTCGGCGATGTGGCGCGGCATCTGCGCGATGGCGAAGCGGGGTTCATTGTGCCGGTGGGGGATGACGCAGCGATGGCCGACAGGATTGCGGAGATGCTTGACGCACCGGCCCGGCGTGCTTCGATGGGGCTGCGAGCAAGAGAGGCAGCGATACCGTTTTCTCCTGAAAGAATCGCTAGCGAGACTTTTGCGTTGTACGCGAGACTTTTAGATAAATAGGGTGGCCAGCATGATTGCGTGACGAGAGCAGTCACGGAGGGCGGATGACCGTGGGCTCAGCGTCCCAAGTCATGGTGGGATCGAACCAGATCGTCAGCGAGCCACGGCGTTTCAGCGCGGCGTTGTAGTCAGGCCAGTTCCTGGTCTTGTAGGCGAGGGGTGTGGGTCTGCTCATGCAACAAAGCTACCACACTGGATTCACGAGATGAATCCCTCATGGGATTTGTGCAACAGAGCCCCACCGAGGTCTTAAGACCCCTAACAATCAGCTTTCCACAGTCGCGAGTTGCCATGCCAGATTTCAGCATCATTACCGTCTGCTACAACAGTGCCGCCACGGTTGCCGACACACTGCGATCGGTGCTTGAGCAAACGGGCGTGTGCAGCACATCGTCAAGGAGGCGGGATTAACGGATGCGACAGATACCTTGTCCATGGCGTCCCGGTTGAGCCCAGCGGTGAGTGCGACGTGGTTATAAGAGAGCAAGTCCTCAGGTGCGGGCATCAAGGGTAGAAATGCTGATATCCATCATAACAGCAGTATATAACCGCAAGGCGGTAATCGGCGATGCGCTCGCAAGTTTTGCGGCGCAAACTCATGTAAAGCGTGAGCATGTCTTGATCGACGGCGGATCAACCGATGGTACGCTGGAGGTATTGCGCGCGCATCTGGGGCCGACAATGACATTGGTTTCGGAGCCGGATGGCGGAATTTACGACGCCTTGAACAAGGGAATCGCCCTTGCCAAGGGTGACGTTATCGGCCTGTTACATTCCGATGACCTGTTCGCTTCGCCTCTCGTACTAGCCAAAGTGGCCGCTCA
>JAACVA010000086.1:0-378 GCA_009992615.1 Rhodobacterales bacterium | reverse complement strand
AGCCTCGTCCTGAGCGAGCGGAGCAAGGCCGTCTCGGACCGGGAATGGCGCCACCGGGTGCGCGGGCTTGGCTATGCCATCCGCGACGATGCCGAGGGGCTCTTCGTCACCTCGATCCTGCGCGGCGGGGCGCTCTGCCGTCTGAACTGAGGCGGCGGCTGCATCGTTCTGCAAATATTCCGGGGGGGGCCGCCCCGCAGGGGCGGTGGGGGCGAAGCCCCCTGAAGAGGCCCCCGAAAACGACAAACCCCCGAAGGCTCTGCCCGGGGGTCGTCACTTCGTGTCGGAAGCTCTTGCGGCGAACGCTTAGATCTGGCCTTCGCGCTGCGCTTTCTTGCGCGCCAGTTTCCGGGCACGGCGAATCGCTTCGGCCTTCTC
>JAACVA010000095.1:546-4707 GCA_009992615.1 Rhodobacterales bacterium | reverse complement strand
CCAAGGTCCAACACGACACCATCCAGCGGTTCACCGGCCAAAACATCCATATCGGAAAATGTGCCCTGCACCAGGCGCAGCCTGTCGCCGAATGTGCCCGCCCAATCTGCGGCCATGGCAAACACCATCGGATCACGATCAACCCCGATCACCCGGTCGGCCCCCGCGTCCAGCAGCCCGCGGGCATAGCCCCCTGCGCCGAACGTACCGTCCAGCCACAGCCCCGCCACCGGCGCCACCGCCGCCAACAAGGGGCGCAGCAGCACGGGAACATGGGGGGGCGATTGGGGCGTGGCGACCATCGGGTCAGCCCTCATCGCCCGGCAGATACACCGAGGGGTCGAGCGTGGGATCGAAATCCTCATCCTCGCGCAGCAGCAGGGCGTCGTTTTCGGCATAGGTTTCGGGCTTCCAGATCTGGAAGGTTTCACCGGCGCCGATGATTGCCGCCAGACCATCAATGCCCAGCTTTTCGCGCAGCTTGGCCGACAGCACGATGCGTCCGGTTTCGTCCAGGGTGGCGGTTTGCACCTGGGTGGCATAAAGCTTTTGCAATGCTGCCCGCCGGGCCGATCCGCGGGGCATCCTGGTGACCGTCCGCAATACCTTCAACAGGTCGCTGACCGTGAACACCTCAAGGAAATTGCGCCGCTCGTCGCCGTAAACGATTGCCATTGTCGGGTTTTTGCCGGGTTCCCATTTCGGGTCGCCCTCTTCCAGCAGACGGCGGAAATCGGCCGGAATCGACAAGCGGAACTTGTTGTCGATCTTGTTTTCGTGTTCGCCGATGAACACTCCAAACACGTGCCGCTTCCTTCTTTGTCCCCACCCGGTCTGGGTGTATGATTGCCCCTGAAACGGATAACGGCGAACCGTACTGCTGCCACTGCACGGTCCGCCGCCATCTTCCCGTTTCCGGGGTTTGTCCGACTGCGCGCGCCACCTGGGGGGATGTCTGCTCGCCCGCGCGCCGGATCTCGTTTGCCCGTTGACCGGGCTGTATGTCGAAGAAGAAAGTGTGCCTGTATGAAGCTATGCCTCTATTATCATTGGCGGATTTAACGTCTTTGCGCCTCGTTCCGTCTGCTCTTCGATGTGATTAGGGATAGCTTGGGAATCCGTGGGAAGCAATGGGAAATTGGCATAACAGCCAACGATGCTGGTGCATACTGTGGCCACGAGACAACAAAGTCTGGTCGTCTTATGGTAATCCTCACCCAATATCGCCGAAATACAGCGATCTAAACACAATATATAGATTTACATGCCCAGCCAAGAAACAGGCCGTTTTTTCGTGGTCTGTCCGGTTTGGCGGCGCAGGTTTGGCCGATCAGGTGATAATTCCTAAGAATCGGTTCTTGTCACGGGCGAATCACGGGGCTGTGATTCGAGATCCCATAGAAAGGCCAGGTCAGACGGGCGGGCCGAGCCACCTCATTCCATGAATTCCCAAAATGGGTTGCGTGTCACAGCCCAATCCCATGAATTCCCAAATCGTGTCAGGCGACGCCTTGCGCCACCAGGTCCGCCGCCAGCCGTGCATAGGCCGCAGCCGCCGGGCCATCGCCCAAAGCAACCGGCGTGCCGGCATCGCCCGCAAGACGCACATCCAGTGTCAGAGGCAGTTCGCCCAGAAACGGCAGGCCCAGCGCCTGCGCCTCGGTGCGCACGCCACCGTGACCGAAGATATGGGATTCTCCCCCACAATGCGGGCAAACGAACACCGACATGTTTTCGATCAGGCCCAGAATTGGGGTTTTCAGCGTTGCAAACATGTCGATCGCCTTGCGCGCATCCAACAGCGCCACATCCTGGGGCGTCGATACGACAATGGCACCGGTCACGTCATAGCGGGTACACAGCGTCAGCTGTACATCGCCCGTGCCGGGCGGCAGGTCGATGATCAGCACGTCCAGATCGCCCCAAGCCACCTGCCCCAGCATTTGTTGCAGCGCGCCCATCAGCATCGGCCCGCGCCAGACCACCGCCTTGGCCGGGTCCAGCATCAGCCCGATCGACATCACCGTCACACCATGCGCGGTCAGCGGGATGATTGTCTTGCCGTCGGGCGAGGCCGGGCGCGCGCTGACCCCCATCATCCGGGGTTGCGACGGGCCGTATATATCGGCGTCCAACAGGCCCACCCGCCGCCCCTGTCGGGCCAGCGCAACCGCAAGGTTCGAGGAAACGGTGGATTTGCCGACGCCCCCCTTGCCCGATCCGATTGCAAGGATATGACCTATGCCCGGCAATTTTTCGACGCCCCCCTTCGATGGCGTGGGATGGCGCCCCAGTTTCAAATTGGGCGGCGCCTTTGCGGTCTGGTGCGCCGTCAACACCACCGAAACCGAAGTGACCCCGGTTATTTCTGACACCAGCCGCTCGGCCGCATCGCGGATCGCACCCATCTTCTGGGCCACTTCCGGGCTGGGCGCCTCGATCACGAACCGAACGGAGCCGCCTTCAATGACAAGAGCGCGCACCATGTCGGCCGAGACCAGCGTTCCACCGCCGGGCAGCGCAAGACGGGACAGGGCTGAAAGGATCGCATCGCGGGCAGGGGTCATCGGGTGTCTCCAGATTGCACCCCGGAACGCTGGCACTTTTGCCATCCGGCGGCAAGACGACTTTGCGAAGCGCCCTAAAAGTGGGCCGAATGCCTGACTTTAGGTCAACAATACATATGCATTTGCTGCATAGCAGCATTGAAGCTTTCCGGGATTGCGCAGTCGCAGCAATTGCCTATTTTCAGTCTCAACAGGACACGGCGACACAACGCCAGCATCCGAAGAGGTAGAGACATGGCTTTTATGACAAACACCCGCGGCACCGCCCGCACTGACATTCCGGGCCGCCTGTCGGCCTTTGTGAGCGCCGCAAAAATCCGGATGGATCAATATCGCACCTTTCGCCGCACGCTGAGCGAACTGTCGGCTCTGACCGACCGCGAATTGGCCGATCTGGGCATCAACCGCTCGATGATCAACAGCATTGCGTCCGAGGCCGCCTACGGCGGCTGACGGCACCCCGAGATCAGAGGGCCTCACCTCCTCCCGAGGTCATCTGTTTCTTGCGGCGGCATTCACCTCCTCCCGAATGTCGCCGCATTTTTTACAACCGGGTCTCGGGCCACATGGCCCCCGCACCCAGAAATCGCCGGGCCCCCTCCTCCCGTTTGGGTCTGTGTGATGAATGCGGTGGCACCCACCTCCTCCCGGGTGTCACCGCACCCATTCGGGGCCTCGGCCCCAATTGAAATCGCGCATCTGTCTCCTCCCTTGCGGATGTGCGTGTTTGTAACGGCGGTCCCTCCCTCCCGAAGGGCCGCCGTTTTCACGCGCTCAACCGGCGGCGCGGTTCTTCGCAATGGATGATCAGATCACGATCCGTGATCGGCGCGCGCAAGATTTCGATCGAGGGCGGCATGATCGTAAACAACTCGCCCGAAACGAACAGCGATGTCGCCGTCAACAGCACGATCCGACACATGGGCGCTGTGATCCGGGTCGCCGCCAACAGCGACATGTCCGTGGCATCGTCCCCAAAGGGATCAACCAACATCACATCGAAGGGCCGGCGCCGCAGCAAAGCCAGCGCCCTTTCCCCTTCGCATACCGCACTGACACAATGCCCCGACGCGGCAAACGCGGCAAGGCGACGTGCCTGCACCGTGCCGTCAGGCTCGACGATCAACACATTCATTCTGAAACTCTTTCGTACCATTCTGGGACAGGTCGAGTGTTATGCGACAACAGTAAAGCAACTGCCAACACCGGCAATTCTTTCAGAACGGAACGTCACCTGCGCTGTCTGCATCGACGACGAACCGCGCCACCACCTTTTTGGCGCCCGCCTTGTCGAATTCGATGTCCAGCTTGTCGCCCTCAATTCCCATGACCGTGCCATAGCCGAACTTGGTATGGAACACCCGGTCGCCCGGCGTGCGGGATGAAACCGCCGTGGCGTCAATCACCATGTTGCGGCTTTCACGCGGCTGGCCCATCGGGCGTTGGGCGCTGCGGGCCTGCAACCTTTTCCAGCCGGGCGAATTATAGACATCGGCATCAGACACCCTCTGATGCAATCCCGATTGGGCACCCATAGCGATGCTGGGCGATGCCTGCGCTGCCATGCCTGCCGCGCCATAGCTGCCGCCATACA
>JAACVA010000095.1:0-421 GCA_009992615.1 Rhodobacterales bacterium | reverse complement strand
GCCACCAACACGACCGGCAGCGTTTATTGGCGTGTTTCTACGACCAGTATGGCATCGTGGGGCAATGAAGAAGGTCCTCTTAATACTGTTCCGGGTAACCTTTATGGAATTAACCTAACAGCACATAGTTACGAACGAATATATGCTCACTGGTTTGATCCAGCACCAGACGACATTTTTGGTGATACAGTAGCTAATATTGGTCCAGATACCACTGTCTCCGCCATCGGGACACAATTAAGTGCGGTGCGCGCGGGCACTACTGATGTATACGTTGGTGGTACGTTTGTGGTTGAAGCCGTTACTGCGAAAAATGTCACCGCCCTCACTTTGACCGAACAGGGGACGATCAATGGTGAGACAGGAATCGATAATGTAACGGTTGTTTATGATTTAGATACGTCATTGCCGTACGACTGTA
>JAACVA010000094.1 GCA_009992615.1 Rhodobacterales bacterium | reverse complement strand
ATAGACCCGCTTGGTCGTCAGGATCGGGACTGTTCCGTTTGATAGATCAAAGCGCACCATCGCCCCGAAAACGGACCGAGTGCCCACCCCCGTGCGATCGATGCGCTCGTCCCCATTCTTGAGGACATGGGCCATCAGATCAAGGTATTGGAATTCAGGATGGCGCATGCCGAAGCCTCTTTCGGTGGGGTTGGGAGGATAATGTAAACCAGCTTAGACATAGCTGCGTTTTGCATCCAGACCCGATAACGACGTCAATAACGCTATGCTGCCCAGAATGGTGGCGGGCAGATCACCAACATCTTGATGTTATTGGATATTCACGGCCATTGACGGGGCCCACCCCGCCATCTTTGCCCTGATTTTTTTCGCTACGCCGGACAAGAACGGCGCCCCCAACAGCAGATCGACAGATCTTCGGAACAGCAGGCAATTCAGCCGCCCGTCGGACGTCACATGATCTTGATAGACCATGTGACACGGCGGCAGCGCCATTGCGCCAAGTTCGGCCACGTTCCAGCCGTGAAACAGCATCCGCCGGCTGGCGGAGTTTTCGCGCAGCGTGCGCACCGGATCGGCAATCTGGTCATGTTCGCGCCCGTCGGCGCCCAGCCAGCGCCGCCACTGCTTGCCGTAGACAGGGCCCAGTTCACCCCACCGCGCGGCAAAGGCATCGTCCTGAACGATCCGTTGCCCGAACGCGTCTTGCGAAATATCCGCGCCGGTGTCCTGGCGGTAGGTGGCCAGAGGCCAGTCTGTCCAGATCCGCACGTTTTCGCGCAGCAAGGGCTGGATATTGGTGCCGCCGGTCAGAAAACACAGCATTTCTTTTACGGCGGTTTTCCAATAGACACGCGTGGTTGTCAGGATGGGAACGGTTCCGTCAGACAGATCAAAACGCACCATAGCCCCGAAAATCTACCGCGTGCCGACGCCCGTCCTGTCGATACGCTGGTCGCCCCGGTCGAGAACCTGTCCGAGAAGGTCGAGATACTGGTATTCTGGATGACGCATGTTCATGCCCCTGAAAGTACGGTTGGATCGGGCGGGTGGCCTTTTGACCCGGAATATACCAGCGACGTGACAGCCTGTTGCGTAAAGGCCCCGCAGCCCAAACGACATTGCACCGGCCGCTTTTGTGATGCGTCGTGATCTTGCAGCACACAGAACGCCTTTGCACCGGAAACAGGCCGTTCTTGTCGCACAGATGCCCGGTTTGTGCCAGACACGGCAGACGCGATGCCGCCGAGCACCTTGGTGCCAAAATCCCACAGCGCCCCGGCAAATTCCGGCCGTGCCGCGTTCACCTTGACTGCGCCCCACAAACCACTGCTTTAATGCAGAAAAACGAGTTGAGAACGGGCAGTCATCATGTTCAGAAAATTTATTGCGGTCAGCGCGCTCAGTGGGCTTGCCGCGTGCGGTGGCGGAGAATTCCTGTTTCCGACCGATGGAAACGGCGGCGGGACAACCGGAGATCCGACCACCCCCGGAACAAACCCCGGAACAGTTGTGGATCCGATCAGTCAGGGCGTTCCCGACAGTCTGGCCAAGAACCTGAAATCCATCAACTTCAACCCCGGAAATGACACGATCACCGTTGAAATTGCATCGCTGGATACGACGCCCCTCACCGCGACCTATGCACGTCGTCCATCACTGGACATAAACGGCTATACCGCCTTTGCCGTTCAGGAAGATTCGCTTGACCGGTTGTTTGTCGCGCTGGTCGATGAAAGCGATGACGGCAGTGTAAAGGCTGGCGTGGTCGGCGACGGTGGGCAGTTTGGCCGGTTTTTTTCCGGCGGGTATTATACACGCGAGGGGGCCTTCAATCGGCCTGTCATCGGTACGGGGCCGGGGGCGGGGCAGGTGTCCTATGCGGGCAACTATGCCGCGCTGGTCAACGGCGGCGGGGATGGCAGTGAACTGTTGCCTGTTCCTTCGCCTGGCACGGTCGATCCTGTGCTTTTGCCGCGTCAACCGGGGCAGATAAGCGGGTCGATCTTCATCAACGCGAACTTTGCCGACAACAGCGTCAATGGCGCCGTCTATGACAGGATCCTTGTGGACACCGGCCTGACGCTGGATTCCATCATCCTGTTGCCCACCGACATTGCGGCCAATGGCACGTTCTTGGGCAATGTCGAATATGAGGGCCAACGCCAGGACATCGGCGATTATGGCGGCATCTTTGGAGGCACTGGTGCCGCCGGCGTTGGCGGCCTGATTGCCCTGACGGAATTCAGCGATGGCCTTGAAAATGAAAACGAACTCGGCGTTTTCGTTCTCACCAAATGCGGCCTGCCCTACGACGCTGTGATTTGCGACAACGTCGCCCCGTTCTGAGGTGCGGTTGACGCGTGCCTTTATGGCCTTGGCCTGTCTTGCCCTGATCGGGCAAGGTGCGGCCGGGCAATCGGCACCGTCCGGGATGGCCCCGCCCGAGGCGCGCAAGATCGCGGTCGAGGCCAGCTTGCGCGGGCAGAATGCCCTTGCGGTGGCGCTTGCCCGGCAGCTGCTGAAGGCTGATCCGCAGGATTCCGCCGCCCTGCTGGCGCTGGCGACGACGCGGCTTTCCGCCGGGGATGCCGCCGGGGCCTATCGGCTGGGGCGGCTGTCGTTTCGCGCCGCCGAGGGCAAGGCGCTGCACCACGAGGCCGCGCGCGTCACCGCCCTGGCGGCGCTGGCCCAGGATCAGACGCTGCGCACGCGGTTCTGGTTGCGCCGCGCCGCCGACACCGCGCCCGACCCTGTGTCGCGTGCCAAGGTGATGCGCAACTATCGTTTGTTGCAGATGAAATCGCCGTGGCGCACCCGTTTCAATTTTTCGGTCAGCCCGTCGGACAACGTGAACGGTGGCAGCGACAGCCCCTATAACCTCATCGAGGGTGTGCCGATTGTGGGTGTCCTTTCACCCGCAGCGCGGGCGTTGCCCGGAATCGTGGCCGAGGCCAGCGCCAACCTGTCCTATCGCCTGTCGCAAGACGCGGCGCAACAGACGGTGCTGACCGGTGCGGTGGCGGTTCGTCGGGTGCATCTGGACGCAAACGCCCAGGGCGCCCCGTTGCCCCCGCCATTTGATACGCTGCCTCTGACCAATGCCGATCTTGCAACAAGCTCGGCACAGATCGGTCTGGCCCACATGCGCCGCGCGCAAGACAGCGCTCTGACCCAGAGCTATGATGTGAACTTCACGCAGGTCTGGCAAGGCGGCGCGCGCGTCTATCACGGGGTCGGCGCGGCGGTTGATCTGCGGCTTGCCCTTGATCCGTCCAAGGCCATCTCGGGCAGCCTGGGCCTGGAACATCGCACCTATGCCAATGGGCGCGCCGCCCGGATTGCAACCATGGGTGCCGGAATAACCCTGATTTTGCCCGACAAAGGGCGCCTGCGGGTCGAGGGGCAGATGCGGCACGCGGACGGGCCGACTTTCACCTCGCGCAGTGCCAGTGGCCAGATCAGCTATGCCCTGGGCAGGCCGGTCAAGACAGTGCAGGTCTCGACAAGTGTCGGCGGAAGTTACGTCGATTATCCTTCCTATGCGGTGGGTTTCATCGCCGTCCCCGGCGGGCGGCAGGACAAATCGCTGTTCGCGCAGATCGACGCCACCTTCACCGCCGCCGAATATGCCGGATTTTCGCCCACCCTGCGCCTGCGCCAGTCCCGCACCGACAGCAACGTGTCGCGCTTTGGTGGTTCGGAACTGGCCCTGTCCGTCGGGTTTGAATCGCGTTTTTGACAGGGTGCGCCCTTTCCCCCGTCTGCCGCCATGCTAAGCTGCCGTGCAACGAAGGAGGAATTGCAATGAAGATCGAATATCTGCACACCATGGTCCGGGTCAAGGATCTGGAAAAATCCCAGGCGTTCTACGAACTGCTGGGCCTTGTTCAGACCCGGCGGACCGACAATGACAAGGGGCGGTTCTCGCTCGTGTTCATGTCGCCCCCTGGGCAGGACAACGCGGCGGTCGAAATGACATACAACTGGGATGGCGATGAAGGCCTGCCGTCGGACAGCCGGCATTTTGGCCACTTGGCATACCGCGTCGAAAACATTTATGATCTGTGCCAGCATTTGATGGACAACGGTATCACCATCAACCGTCCGCCGCGTGACGGGAACATGGCCTTTGTCCGTTCGCCCGACAATGTTTCGATAGAATTGTTGCAAATGGGCGATCCCCTGCCGCCGGCCGAGCCTTGGGCCAGCATGGAAAACACAGGTCACTGGTGATCCGGGCACTGGCCATGCTGGTGTTGTGCGCTGGGGGGGCAGCCCCGGCGAACGCCCAGTGTCGGCTGGCGCTGATCCTTGGTCTGGACATATCGTCGTCGGTGAACGCAGCCGAGGACAATTTGCAGCGACAGGGACTGGCCCGCGCCCTTTTGGCGCCCGAAGTGGCGGCGGCGGCGCTGTCTGGCCCAAGCGAACGGATCGCCCTTGCCGTGTTCGAGTGGAGCGGGCGCGACCAGCAGAATTTGTTGCTTGACTGGACAGATCTGCGCAGCCGCGCCGATCTTGAAGCGGCAGCACAGACT
>JAACVA010000093.1 GCA_009992615.1 Rhodobacterales bacterium | reverse complement strand
CGACGCTGTTCGCGAAGGCCGCCCGGCTGGCGTTTGCCTAGAGGATGCCGCCACCCAGCGCGAGCCGGATGATCGCGATCGCCAGCACCACCAGGCAGAAATTGCGCCCGCTGCGTTTCGAGGACAATTGGCCGATGACCACGCCGGCAACGATCAGTGGCAGCGCGAACCAGTTGCCCCAGCCCAGGAAGGGAATGGTGGCGGGAATCACGATGACGAGCGAGAGGATCCCCAACAGGATCGAGACGATGTTCAACATGTGTCCTAGATAGATAAGACAGCATCGGCTTGCAAGCCTGGGTTCGCGCCCGGCGGCTTTCTGCACTATGGCCAGGGCAAGTGGTATCCGGGCGAAACCCTGCCGCGCTGGACGTTCTCGCTGTACTGGCGCGATGACGGCAAACCGGTCTGGAAAAACCCCGACCTGATCGCCGCCGAGGGCGAAGATGCCAAAGCCACCCCCGAACAGGCGCAAACCCTGTTGGCCGGCATTGCCGAAACCCTTGGCGTGCCCGCCGAAAACGTGACCCCCGCCTTTGAAGACCCCGCCGAGTGGATCATCAAGGAAGCGAACCTGCCCGAAAACGTCACCCCCGAAAATTCGATGCTGAAAGACCCGGAAGAACGCCAGCGTATCGCGCGGGTGTTCAACCGGGGCCTCACCGAACCGTCCGGCTTTGTTCTTCCGGTGCAGAAATGGCAGGCGAAATCCACCGCCGGTTGGCACAGCGAAAAATGGTCGCTGCGCCGTCAGCATCTGTACCTTGTGCCGGGCGACAGCCCGGTCGGCTATCGCCTGCCGTTGGGCACCCTGCCGCATGTGCCTGCCGGGGCCTATCCGCATGTGATTCCGCAAGATCCGTTTGACGACCGCCCGCCTCTGCCCGAATTCGGCGGCGAAACCGATGCCGAGGCCGCCGAAAAGCGCCAGGCGCGCGCCGCCTTCACCGCGTCGGAACCGGGGCAGGACCGTGTGGAACAGGTTCTGACCGAGGTGGGCGGCGCCGTGCGCACCGCGATTTCGGTCGAACCGCGCGACGGGCGGCTGTGCGTGTTCATGCCGCCGGTGGAAAAGGTCGAGGATTATCTCGAACTGGTCGCCGCCGCCGAGGCCGCCGCCGCGGCCCAGGGGCTGCCCGTGCATATCGAAGGCTACGGTCCGCCCCACGACCCGCGCCTGAACGTGATCCGCGTCGCCCCCGACCCCGGCGTGATCGAGGTGAACGTGCACCCCGCCCGCGATTGGGACGAGGTGCGCGCCATCACCGAGGCGGTGTATGAAGAGGCGCGGCAAACCCGCCTTGGTGCCGACAAGTTCATGATCGACGGCCGCCACACCGGCACCGGCGGCGGCAATCACGTCGTCGTGGGGGGTGCCACCCCCACCGACAGCCCGTTCTTGCGCCGCCCCGATCTGTTGGCCTCGCTGATCCGGTATTGGCAGCGGCACCCGGCGCTGTCTTATCTGTTTTCCGGCATGTTCATCGGCCCAACATCGCAGGCGCCGCGCATCGACGAGGCGCGCCACGATTCGCTGTACGAGCTGGAAATCGCGCTGAACCAGATCCCGGCACCGGGTGAGGGCAAAGCGCCGCCGCCCTGGCTGATCGACCGGCTGTTGCGCAACCTGTTGGTGGATGTCACCGGCAACACCCACCGCGCCGAAATCTGCATCGACAAACTGTATTCGCCCGACGGCCCCACCGGGCGGCTGGGCCTCGTCGAATTCCGCGGTTTCGAGATGCCACCAGACCCGCGCATGTCGCTGGCGCAACAACTGCTGTTGCGCGCCATCATCGCGCGGATGTGGGCCGATCCGCTCAAGGGCAATCTGACCCGCTGGGCCACCACGTTGCAAGACCGCTTCATGCTGCCGCATTTCGTATGGGAGGATTTCCTTGAGGTGCTGCGCGACCTGAAGGATCACGGGTTCGACCTGTCGCCCGACTGGTTCAAGGCGCAGGGAGAGTTCCGCTTTCCGTTCTGCGGCGAGGTGGAGTACGAGGGCGTGCATCTGGAACTCCGTCAGGCGCTGGAGCCCTGGCACGTTCTGGGCGAAACCGGTGCGATCGGCGGCACCGTGCGGTACACCGACAGTTCGGTGGAACGGATGCAGGCAAAGCTGACCACCGCCGATCCCGACCGCTATATCGTCACCTGCAACAAACGCCGGGTGCCGATGACGCGCACCGGAACCAACGGCGTGGCCGTGGGCGGTGTGCGGTTCAAGGCCTGGCAACCGCCCCTTGCGCTGCATCCGGTATTGCCGGTGGATGCGCCCCTGGTATTCGACATCTACGACACCTGGACCGGCAAGGCCCTGGGGGGCTGCACCTATCACGTCGCCCATCCGGGCGGGCGCAACTATGACACCTTCCCGGTCAACGGCAACGAGGCCGAGGCGCGCCGCCTTGCGCGATTCCAGCCTTTCGGCCACAGCGCCGGCGACTGGGCGCCGGTGGCCGAGCATCCTCATCCTGAGTATCCGATGACCCTTGATTTGCGTCGAATGCCCAATTCATGACCGTTTTATGAACAATTCTGTTGGACTTTGCTGCCGCGCAGTGCCAACATGATGGCGTGAGTTCGAGATCTGATGGCGCTCGTGGGAGGAGACCCGATACCATCCGGGGGCCTGTAGGCCGCCAGGATAACCGCCATCGGCGCTGCCCCCGGAGTTCCCTTGTGCGAACCCGGGGGTGGTGAACCATTCTGATATACCCTCTTTATTCCCGTGTTTTAGCAGTTGCCCGGCGAAGCCTGAAATCTGCTGGATCTTCTCGGTGGACCAGATAGGTTTACAGGGTCAGGCCGGGCGCGCCTTGACAGCGGAGATCGCGTAATTGGGGCATGACGTGAACACATTGGCGGCTTTTGCAGTCTTTTGTGGAATATTTGTGGTTGCACCTGCGCAGGCGGGCGATCTGCCTTCGCCAGTGACAGATGACATGTACGCGCCCACGCAACTGGCCGAGGTCGAGCTGGGGCAACTTCTGTTCTGGGATCCGATCCTGTCGGGCAATCGCAACATTGCCTGCGGCACCTGTCACCACCCTGAATTCGCCACCAGCGATGGGATGTCGCTGGGCATCGGCGAGGGTGGCATCGGCATTGGCCCTGCGCGACAGCTTGACGCCGCAAACCCGCCCGAAGATTTCATTCCGCGCAACGCCCCCGCGTTGTTCAATCTGGGGGCGCGGGATTTCACCGTGATGTTCCACGATGGCCGGGTCGAGACCGACCCGCGCCAGCCCAGCGGCATCCGCAGCCCGATGGGCGCGGAAATGCTGGACGGATTTTCCGGCATTCTTTCGGCGCAAACCATGTTTCCGGTGCTGTCGGCGGATGAAATGGCCGGACAGTTCACCGAAAACGACGTGGCGCGCGCCGTGCGCATGGGCCTGATCACCGGACCCGGCGGCGCCTGGGACATCCTGAGCCAGCGGGTGAGCGAAAATGCGGCGTATCGCGCGCATTTTGCCGACGCCTACCCCGACATCGCCGCGGGGCGTGCTATCGGTTTCAGCGATATTTCCAATGCCATCGCCGCCTTCATCGCCTTTGAGTGGCGCAGCGACACGGCACCGTTCGATGCGGTGTTGCGCGGCCAGCACACCCTGACAGGCGGCGCGGCGCGGGGCATGGATCTGTTTTACGGCGCGGCACACTGTTCCACCTGCCACTCCGGGCCGTTCCAGACTGACCACGGGTTTCATGCCATGGGGGTGCCGCAATTCGGGCCGGGCAAGGCGGCCAGCTTCGAGACGCACCAGCGCGATGAAGGCCGGATGGAGGTGACGGGCCGTCCCGAAGATGCGTTCAAATTCCGCACGCCCAGCCTGCGCAACGTCGCCTTTACCGCGCCCTATGGGCATACTGGGGCCTTTGTCGAATTGTCGGAATTCCTTAAGTTTCATGCCGATCCGGTGGGGCAATCCAAGACATATGTTGCAAAAGTGCAATTGACTCCGGGGATGGACCACGCCACGGCGCTGGCCCCGCTGAGCGATGCCGGCCTGACCGGCGAGATTTTGGCCGCCGTTTCGACGCCTCCGCTGGCCCTGGACGATGCAGATATTGCCGCGTTGACAGCGTTTCTGCACAGCCTGTCTGACCCGGCGGCGGTCGTCGGTCGGCTGGGCATTCCACTGAGCGTACCCAGCGGGTTGCCGGTGGATCGCTGAGCCACGACCCGGTGTGCGTTTTTCGACGCCGACGCCTCCGGCGGGAGTATTTTGACAAAGAAGAAGCCGGGGTCAGTTGGCAGAACGGAAGGTGGGACTGGTACCGATCAAGGATAATGTGCCCCTTGTGTTCGCCGGAACGGTCAGCCACCCCCCGATGCCGGCAAGGCGGATGTCGACACTGGCCGCGCCGCCCAGGCCAAAATGGTGCAGCCCCGCCTGACCGCTGGCATGGCCCCCGCCAATGGTGATTTCGCGCTGTTCGATGCGGCCCCCAGGATAACGAAGTTCGATCCAGCCGCCCACCGCCCGGGTGTTTGGCGCGTCGGCCTCGATTTCAAGCAGCAGCCAGTTTCCGGTATTTTCAGTTTCGTTTTCAAACACTTCCAAAGGCGCGCGGCGATTCACCACTACCAGATCCAAACGCCCGTCGAGATTGAGATCGTACAGCCCCGCCCC
>JAACVA010000092.1 GCA_009992615.1 Rhodobacterales bacterium | reverse complement strand
GACCCCTCTGGTTGGTGAGGCATTTGACCCGGATCTGTGGGCCGATGTGGCAAAAGACGGCGTCAAGGCGTTGATCTGCGATTCGACCAATGTGTTTTCCACCCGTGCGGGCCGATCCGAGGCCAGCTTGGGTGACAACATCACCGCGCTGATCAAGGAGCAGCCTGGCATGGTGGTGGCCACGACATTTGCGTCCAACGTGGCGCGGGTGCGCACATTGGCCGTGGCGGCGCGCAAGGCGGGCCGGTCGGTATGTCTGTTGGGCCGCGCGATGCAGCGTATGGTTGCCGCATCCGAGGCGGCCGGCGTGTTGCATGATTTCCCGCCAACCATCACCATCGAAGACGCCCGCGACGTGCCGCGCGAACACCTGATGTTGATCGTCACCGGCAGCCAGGGCGAACGCCGCGCCGCCAGCGCGCAACTGTCGCACGGCAAATATCTGGGCATGTCGATGAAAGAGGGCGATACCTTCTTCATGTCGTCCAAGATCATTCCGGGCAATGAACGCGGCGTATACCGCATTATCAATGCCTATTCCGAGATGGGCGTGGATGTGGTGGATGACAACAACGGCATGTACCACGTTTCAGGCCATGCCAACCGCCCAGACCTGCTGGAGATGCAGAACCTGGTCAAGCCTCAGGTGGTTATCCCGATGCACGGCGAACACCGTCACCTGCGCGAACATTGCAAACTGGCTACAACCGCAGGCCGTCTTTCGGTGCTTGCACCCAACGGCACCTGCGTGTCGCTGTCGGGGAATGTGCCGAAGGTCGTCGAATATGTAGAAACTGGGCGCACCTATCTGGATGGCACGGTTCAAATCGGCGCGTTGGATGGTGTCGTGCGTGATCGACTGCGCATGGCGCTGAATGGTCATGCCATTGTCACGCTTATCATTGATGAAAATGACGAACCGCTGGGCGATCCTTGGGTTGAAATCATGGGCCTGCCGGAAACCGGACGGTCGGGAACGGGTCTGATTGATGTGCTTGAGGCTGATCTTTCCCAGGTTCTGGGCCGTGCAGCCGACAAGGTTCTGGTTGATGACGACAAGTTGGATGAATTGATGCGCCGCGCGGTGCGCAACACCTGTAACTCTGAAATCGGTCGCAAGCCCGAGGTGACGGTGGTGGTCAGCCGCCTGAGTTGATGACAATGGTCAGTTAGGGCGGGCGATGCCGTATTCTGTCAACGCCAGATTGACAAGCCTGCATATACTCAAATCAAAGGCCCCGGCGCGATGCGCAGGGGCCTTTTTCGTGTTGAGAAACGTTGGCCTGGTCGGCTTACAGTCGGGAACCAAACCAATGCGCGGCTGGTCAACCGGCGCTGCGTTCCTCAAAGCTCAGGGCGATGAAGCTGGGCAGGTGATCGCCCATGCCAACCACCGGTGTGTGATCCCCGCGTTCAGCACGCTCGCCGCTGCGGCTGCGCGCACCGCGTTCAGGGCGCGGCGACGACGCTTCGCGCGACTGCGCGCGCGCGTCAGGGGCAGCCTCGACAACAGGCGGGGCAGTCTCGGCGGCCACGCCAGGCTGTACCTCGGCTTGGACGGAGACGGGGGCGGGGGCTTCAGTCTGAGGCGCGTCGGTCCGGGCGGGTTTGCGTGACCGGGTGCGTGTCCGCTTTTCAGGGCGCGGGGCAAGATCTGCGGTTGGTTCGATTGGTGCGATGTCACCTTGCGGGTTGGACAGGCGCGGCACGGCGCGACCCAGCAGCCGCTCGATATCCTCAAGGTTCTTTTCATCCGAGGGCACGCAGATCATCATTGCCTTGCCGTCACGCCCGGCGCGGCCGGTACGACCGATGCGGTGAACGTAATCTTCGGCATGGCTGGGCACGTCGAAGTTGAATACATGCGAGACCGCAGGCACATCCAGCCCCCGCGCCGCAACATCCGAGGCGACGAGGAACCGCAAGGTTCCGGCGCGAAACAGGTCCAATGTGCGGGTGCGCTGCGACTGTTCCAGATCGCCATGGATCGGCGCCGCGTCATAGCCATGTTTGGTCAGCGATTTTGAAACCGTGTCCACGTCCATCTTGCGGTTGCAAAATATGATCGCGTTGGAACATTTGTCGCCCTCGGCGTCGATCATCGCGCGCAACAGGTCGCGCTTTTCGGCGGCTTGCTTGTCCTTGCGCGACGGATGGAACATCACAACACCCTGTTCGATCGTCTCTGATGCGGTTGCCTGGCGGGAAACCTCGATCTTGACCGGGTTCGACAGGAAGGTGTTGGTGATCCTCTCGATCTCGGGCGCCATGGTGGCGCTGAAAAAAAACGTCTGGCGGGTAAAGGGCGTCAGGCTGAAGATGCGTTCGATGTCGGGAATGAACCCCATGTCCAACATGCGGTCGGCCTCGTCCACGACCATGATCTGGACCCCGGTCAACAACAGTTTGCCGCGCTCGAAATG
Source organism: Rhodobacterales bacterium (assembly GCA_009992615.1). Taxonomy (GTDB): domain Bacteria; phylum Pseudomonadota; class Alphaproteobacteria; order Rhodobacterales; family Rhodobacteraceae; genus Oceaniglobus. Next base: position 2,358 of record JAACVA010000092.1, on the reverse strand, counting down.
GTCAAGCAGCCGCCCCGGCGTTGCGATCAGAACGTCAACGCCCCGGTCGATCAGCAGATCCTGTTCCTTGAACGACACGCCGCCGATCAACAGGGCCTTCGTCAACTTCGTATATTTGGCATAAGTATCGAAATTTTCGGCCACCTGTGCGGCCAATTCGCGTGTCGGCGCCAGGACCAGCGAGCGCGGCATCCGCGCCCGGGCGCGGCCGCGGCCCAGAAGGTGGATCATCGGCAGGGTGAAGCCGGCGGTCTTGCCCGTACCGGTCTGGGCAATGCCCAGAACGTCGCGCCCCTGCATCGCGGCAGGAATCGCCCCCGCCTGAATCGGCGTCGGCGTTTCATAACCCGCTTCAGCGATCGCCTTCATGATCTTCGGGTCAAGGTTCAGGTCAGAGAATTTTGTCATGCGGTTCCGTAGGTTGACGGACCGGTTCTGAGGCCCGTGCGCAATCTGTGCGGCGACCCGGATGGCCGAAATTGCCCCATGGGCACGCGCGATGACGGTTGCCTACTGCAAACCGTCCGAATGGTCAAGGAAACCGCTGTTTTTTGGGCCAAGAGAACAATTTGCCGCAAGACTGGGGTGGCCGCCGGAATTCGGGCCGGTTGCTCAGCACTGGCGACTGACGAAGGACCGACGTGAAGATGGCGCAACAAAAATGCCATACGGCTGAATGCAAGTCCAGGATCGCCCTGGACTCGATCCGCGCGGACCCGACGACGGCGGTGCCGTCGAAGCCATACGCAGTGCATTCGACCAGGATCGACGGATCGAAGTGGCAGGCGATTGCGAACATGGCGGCAAGACGCGGTGAAGTCTGATTTGGCGCGCGCACCCGATTTCGACGGCCGGTTGGTTCGCCGGGCGGTGAATTGGGTTTCGCGGCATGTGGGTTGATGTCTCGCGGCTCACGGCGTCAGTCGGTTTTCGATGGGGCGGGGGCGTTGCAGAGCAGGCGTTAAAGCACCTATTGCGGACATGTTACCGGGGTAGAGTGACGATGATCGGCTGAACGCCGAACCCGTCGCAGACCGCATTGAACAGGCGCAGCTGCCGGTGACCCTGCACCGCATCAAAAGTATCGTCGATATGTCGCACAATCCGGGACCGGCGGGCGCAAAGGGTTGGCAGTGAACCGGACCAGCTCGCGGCCCATGCGGATCAGGGCGCGAGCATCGGGCAGGTTTTTCATACGCGAAATCGTCGGCTGCGAACACTATGCCGAATCTCTTTCAGGGCCACGCTCCGGTGTGATCCTGAAGCCCGGATCGTGCCGCAAGGTGGTCGCTTCGCTGGCGTCGTCATACCCCGCCCCGTCAAATCCGGGCAGGATCGGCTTGCCGTTTCAGCGTTGTTTCCATGGGCAGCGGCGGCACCCGCGAGGGCCGCGTCTTGTGGCGCTTGAGACTGGCCAAGCCCACATCGAGATACCGCTGCTGCCAACGCCAGACCGTGGGCACCCGGTTCTGACCGCCTGCAGCTGTTCGCTCTTGCAGGTCGATATTCCGATGGTGTCATGATTGCGTCGGGCGCAGGCGTGCGGGTCTACCTGGCTTGCGAGTTTACGGACATGCGGAAGGGGATTGCGGGCCTTGCCGGGCTGGCCCAAGACGTGCTGCGGAAGAAGCCCACCTGCGGCGTGGCGTTTGTGTTTCGCGGCCGGCGCGGCGATCGGATCAAGCTTCTGTATTGGGACGGTCAATGCTTTTTCTGGTACCACAAGGTTCTCGAACGTGGCCGCTTTCGATGGCCGTCGGCGGGAGATGGCGCGGCGCGGCTTGCCACGGCACAGCTGGCGATGCTGTGGGGGGAATCGAATGGCGCAGGCCGGAATGGGGCGCGCCGCCAGCCCGTGTCGGTTAACATCATCGTTCTGAACTTCTTGTTGTTATGGCATTTTGTGGCGCGGCATGCGAGGCGTGGGTGTGCCGCAAGCACCCTTGGCCCCAGGGCAGTCGCTTTTGGCCTAAACCGCTGATATGGTGTCGGGAAATTGGCCCAAGAACTTATCGTCCCACCCCGCGCGTTTGAGTTTGATGGACGGGGACGTCTTCGAAGGATCGCGCCGCAGCACGTCGGGCGCCTTGCCGTCGATTGCGATCACGTCGCCGTCCTTCAGCAGCGCGGCAACATTGGCCATAACCTTGCCAAACGCAACATCAAGCGCCTTGGGGCCGATCATCCGGAAGACGTCTTGGAAGAAATCGTGCGGCGGGATGGCGCGCGTCAACTTCAGAAAGTCCCTGAAAACACGTTCTTTTGCGCGTCCGATCGAGCCATCTTCGTGCAGGAGCTTGATCCGCCTAACGCTGACACGAAGGCGATCACCAGCAACTCGCCCGAGCGGAAGTGGTG
>JAACVA010000091.1 GCA_009992615.1 Rhodobacterales bacterium | reverse complement strand
ATCGAGATCAGAACGCCCTGCCGCCGTCCCGGAATCGGGCCCTTGTGGGGCGCCCAGGCATGGAAAACGCGGTTCAGCACACCGGTGCCGCGCGTGTCGGTCAGAAATTCGCCGTGATACCCGATCAGCCCGCGCGACGGCACATGGGCGATGATCCGCGTCTTGCCCACGCCTGCCGGTTTCATCTCGACAAGTTCACCCTTGCGCGCACCGGTGATCTTTTCAATGACAGCGCCGGAGTATTCGTCATCGACATCAATGGTGGCCTCCTCGATCGGCTCGTTCACCACACCGTCGATTTCGCGCAACAGAACCTGTGGGCGGGAAATCGACAGTTCAAATCCCTCGCGGCGCATGTTTTCGATCAGAACGCCCATCTGCAATTCGCCGCGCCCCGAGACGACGAAGGCATCGCCACCGGGCGTGTCCTGCACCTTGATGGCGACGTTGGATTCGGCCTCTCGCATCAGACGTTCGCGGATCACGCGGGATTGCACCTTCTTGCCGTCCTGACCGGCCAGGGGCGAATCGTTGATGCCGAAGGTGACGCTGATGGTGGGCGGATCAATCGGCTGGGCGGGCAGGGGCACATCGACGGCCAGCGCGCAGATCGTATCGGCCACGGTGGCTTTGCTCATCCCGGCCAGCGAAACGATGTCGCCTGCGCTGGCTTCGTCGATGTCGGTCATGGTCAGGCCGCGAAAGGCCGAAATCTTGGTGACACGGAATTGCTCGATCTTCTGGCCGATGCGCGACAGCGCCTGCACCGTGGCGCCCACCTTGATATGGCCCGCCTCGACCCGGCCGGTCAGAACGCGGCCCACGAAGGGGTCGGCCGACAGCGTGGTGGCCAACATGCAGAACGGTTCGTCGTGGTACTTAATCTGTGCGGGGGGGGGCACATGCCGCAGCACAAGGTTGTACAGCGCGTCAAGGTTCTTGCGCGGCCCGTCCAGTTCGGCATCGCACCAACCATTGCGCCCCGAAGCATAGAGATGCGGGAAATCCAGTTGATCCTCGTTGGCTTCGAGGTTGGCGAACAGGTCGAACACTTCGTTCAGGGCGCGGTCTGGTTCCGCATCGGGTTTGTCAACCTTGTTCAGCACCACGATGGGGCGCAGGCCCAGGGCCAGGGCCTTGGACGTTACGAACTTGGTCTGGGGCATCGGGCCCTCGGCGGCATCGACAAGCAGGACAACGCCGTCAACCATCGACAGGATGCGCTCGACCTCGCCACCGAAATCGGCGTGGCCAGGGGTGTCAACGATGTTGATGCGCGTGCCTTTCCACTCCAGGCTGGTGGCTTTGGCCAGAATCGTGATGCCGCGCTCACGCTCAAGATCGTTCGAATCCATCGCCCGTTCGGCAACGGCCTGGTTGGCGCGGAAGGCACCGGATTGCTTGAGAAGCTCATCGACCAGCGTGGTTTTGCCGTGGTCAACGTGCGCGATGATCGCGATATTGCGAATGTCCATGTGTCATGCCTTTTTCAGGGTTGGCCGGGCCATACCGTGCAGCCGCAGAAAAGGCCAGTCGGAAACGGTGGGCGGGGTCTAATGGAGGGCCGATGTGCTGAACAGGTGAATCACCAGGATGCCCGCCAGGATCATCGCCATGCCGATCACCGCCGGCAGATCCAGCCGCTGTCCAAACAGGGCAAAGCCGATGGCGGCGATGAACACGATACCCAACCCCGACCAGATGGCATAGACGATGCCGACGGGCATGTGTTTCAGCGTCAGCGACAACAGAAAAAAAGACAGCCCATAGGCCAGAACGACGATTACCGACGGCCCGAGGCGGGTGAACTGCTGGCTGGCCTGCAACGCAGTTGTGCCAATGGTTTCGGCCAGAATGGCGCAGATCAGGAAAATATAATGGGCAGGCATGGCGGGCCTCAGGTTGCGATGTAACGGTCGCGGCGATGGTTGAAGGCGATCACCATGTTCAACACCCCCGCGCCCAGCAGGGAATACAGCACGACGCTGGCCGGAAAAAGGGCCAGAGCTGCGGCAAAAATAACGGCGTCGGTGATCAACTGGACATAGCCCGCCTTGAACCCGGTTTGATCCTGCACGATCAAGGCGACAACCCCCAATCCGCCCAGCGAACCGTTGTGCCGGAACAACGCCAGCAGCCCGAGACCTACAGTGGCCCCGAAGATCACAGCGCCAAGGGCAGGATCCAGTTTGGCGATGATGAAGTGCGCTGGCAAAACCTCGGTCATCACCGACAACGCCGTGACCGATGCAAGGGATTTCAGGGTGAATTCCAGCCCAAGCCGCCGATAGGCCAAGGCATAGAACGGCAGGTTGATGACAAAGAACACCACACCGAAAGACCATCCGGTGAGATAGGACAGGATCACGGCCAGACCGGCGGTTTGTCCGGTGATCAGCCCGACATGGGTCAGGACATGCAGGCCAATCCCACACAGGAACACCCCCAGCGACAGGCCTTGCAGGTCTTCGATCCAGGTATGTTCGAGCTTTGATGCAGGTGTGGCCATGGCCGAGAAATAGGGCAGTAATAGTGACCCGTCTAGGGGCACTGCGAAAAAATCGCCGCATGGGTGAGGCAGATCAAACCGAAAAGGCCCGCGCGGGGTGGCGCGGGCCTTGGCGCGTTGTCGTGCGGCAGGTGTCACATCGCCTTGTTCAGGTTTTCGTCGATCTTTTCGAGAAAGCCTTCGGTGGTCAGCCATTTTTGGTTCGGACCGACCAACAGCGCCAGATCCTTGGTCATGAATCCGGCCTCGACAGTGTCTACCGTGACCTTTTCGAGGGTCTCGGCAAATTTCAACAACTGGTCGTTGGTGTCCAGCTTGGCGCGGTGCTTCAACCCGCCTGTCCAGGCATAGATCGACGCGATCGAGTTTGTGCTGGTCGCCTCGCCCTTCTGGTGCTGGCGATAGTGGCGGGTCACGGTGCCATGGGCGGCTTCGGCCTCAACCGTCTGTCCGTCGGGCGTCATCAATACGCTGGTCATCAGGCCCAGGCTGCCGAAACCCTGGGCGATTGTGTCGGATTGCACGTCGCCGTCATAGTTCTTGCAGGCCCAGACATAGCCGCCGTTCCACTTCATCGCGCAGGCAACCATGTCGTCGATCAGGCGGTGTTCATAGGTGATCCCGGCGGCCTTGAATTTATCCGCGAACTCGGTTTCAAAGATTTGCTGGAACAGCTCAAGGAAGCGGCCATCGTATTGTTTCAGAATGGTGTTCTTGGTGCTCAGATACACCGGCCAGCCCAGGTTCAGGCCATAGTTCAGCGATGCGCGGGCGAAGTCGATGATCGACTTGTCCAGATTGTACATCGCCATCACCACACCTGAATCGGGGGCATCGAACACGTCGCGCTCGATCACGGTGCCGTCTTCACCAACGAATTTCAGCGTCAGTTTGCCGGCGCCGGGAAATTTGAAATCGGTGGCGCGGTATTGGTCACCATAGGCATGGCGGCCCACCACGATCGGTCTGGTCCAGCCGGGCACAAGGCGCGGCACGTTCTTGCAGATGATCGGCTGGCGAAAGATCACGCCGCCCAGAATGTTGCGGATCGTGCCGTTCGGGCTGCGCCACATCTGTTTCAGGCCGAATTCCTCGACCCGGGCCTCATCCGGGGTGATTGTGGCGCATTTCACGCCCACACCGTATTTCTTGATCGCCTCGGCCGCGTCGATGGTGATCTGGTCGTTGGTTTCGTCACGGGCCATGATGCCCAGATCGTAATATTTCAGGTCGATGTCGAGATATGGCAGGACCAGCTTTTGCTTGATGAAATCCCAGATAATGCGGGTCATCTCGTCGCCGTCCAACTCGACAACGGGGTTTTCGACTTTGATTTTCGTCATGGGGCGTTCCTTGAATGGATTCGTTGCGGTGGGTGTACCCTAACGATCCTGCTGTGGAAAGGGGCAGTATGCGAAGGTATACCAAAAATGCGCGCCAATGTGCGATAGCGCAGACCGGCCGTGCCGGCATCTGCACTGTACGCGCCGCCCCGATTGCTTAGATAAGACAACAGTCGCAAGTTGCACAAAGGATCAGTCCAGTGACAAAGCCAAAGATCGCCGTCGTCTTCTATACCACCTATGGGTCCAACCAGGGTGTCGCGCAGGCCGCCGCCGCCGCCGCCGAGGCGGCCGGCGCCGAAGTGCGCCTGCGCCGCATCGCGGAAACCGCCCCCGAAGCGGTCGTGCAGGGGCAGGAACCATGGGCCAGGCAACTGGCCGCGATGCAGGACATCCCCGAGGTCAGCGCCGATGACATGGAATGGGCCGATGGCTATTTCTTCTCGGCACCCACGCGCTTTGGCGTTGTCGCCAGCCAGATGCGCGCCTTTATCGATTCGCTGGGCCCGTTGTGGCAAAAAGGCGGGATGGCGAACAAGACATTCACCGCCACCACCAGTGCAGGCAACCTGAACGGCGGTCAGGAATCGACGCTGCTGTCGCTGTACACCACTGCGATGCATTGGGGCGCGATCATTGTCGCGCCGGGCTATGCCGATCCGGTAAAGTTCGAGGATGGCGGCAATCCTTACGGATATTCGATGCTGCCCGGCGCGCTGAGCGAAACAGGCCAGAAATCGGTGGCCTATCAGGCGATGCGTCTGACGCAGATGACGGCCAAACTGATCGGCTGAGCCGCAAATGCGATGCGCGCCGGATTTGCGGCGCGCATCCTTATCTGGACGTTTCGGTAAGGCGGCGTTTCACATAGGTTTCGACGGTGCCGATCATCTGCTCCATGTGCGGATCCTCGAAGAAATGCCCGGCCC
>JAACVA010000090.1 GCA_009992615.1 Rhodobacterales bacterium | reverse complement strand
TTTGGCACGGGCGCAGCCCGCCAACAGGTTGTGTGCGCCAATTTCTGCCGAATTTTTAACCATATGCTGCTCCATCCAGCACCAATGACCCTGTACCGTGTCGAGTTCCATTTGAAACCGCTCATGCAGTGTATTAGTCTGCCTAATATGATCCTGAATTTACCCTTCAGCGCCCTGCGCGCCTTCGAGGCCGTTGTGCGGTGCAATGGCTTCAGTGCCGCCGCCGATGAGCTGGGCGTCAGCCAAAGCGCGGTCAGCCAGCATGTGAAGGCTTTGGAGGAATGGCTTGGCCAAGATCTGTTGACCCGCAGCGCGCGCAGCTCGGTCCCCACCCGCGAAGGCGAAATGCTGGCGCGGGCCGTCACCGACGGGTTGGGCCGCATTTCAGAGGTTTGTATGGCGCTGCGCGACCGGCGCCGCACCGACAACACGATCGTCATCAGCTGCCTTCCGGGATTTGCCTTTACATGGTTGTTTCCCCGTCTGCTGCATTTCGATTTGAAACACCCGGAACTGGCCCTGTCGATCACAACGGACACGGCAGGGGCACATTTTTCGCCCCGGGATGCGGACATCGGCATCTGTTATGGCTTTGGTCATCACCCCGGCCTGCACGCCGAGCGGCTGATCGAAGAACGCGTCTTTCCCGTCTGCGCGCCCCGTCTTGCGCCGCCTGCGGGGCAGAATGGCGGGCCGAATATCGAAACCTTCCTTGCCCGAAACACCCTGTTGCATGACGAACACGCCGATTTCGGCGGATCACAGCCAAACTGGGCCTTTTGGGCGCGCGAATGTCATGTCGCCCTGCCGAACCACCTGCCGCCGCGCCGGTTTGGCCAGGCGCATATGGTGGTCCATGCCGCTGTTCAGGGGTTGGGTGTCGCACTGGGCCGCGAACCCCTGGTGATCGACGCATTGCTGGACGGGCGGCTTGTGCGGCCCTTTCCCCACATCGCCAAATCGTTGCTGTCCTATTGGCTGGTCTGCCCGGCCCAGGCCCGGGACATGCCAAAGAACCGCGCCTTCATCGACTGGATCAAAGCTGAGGTGGCAAGCCAACCACCGCTTCCTGATATTAGCTGAACTTATACTTGCGATAACCTCAGCGGGGCTGGCCCCCCGCCGCGCAAGCGATCACACTCGGTTCAAACCAATATCGGAGGGGACATGTTTATCAGAAACGCCTGGTATGTCGCAGGCTGGAGCGACGATTTCGACAGATCCCTGCGCGCCGAAACCCTGTTGGGCGATCGGATCGTGCTGTACCGTCGCGCAGATGGCAGCCCTGTCGCGCTGGAAAACGCCTGCCCCCACCGAAAACTGCCGCTGTCGCAGGGGCGGCTGATCGGGGATACCGTCGAGTGTGGGTATCACGGGCTGACCTTTGACGGCACGGGCGCCTGTGTGGCCGCACCCACCCAACCCGACGCCATTCCGCGCCGTGCCGTGGTGCAATCCTATCCTGTGGCGGATCGGTATCGTTTGTTGTGGATCTGGATGGGCAACCCCGATCTCGCCAATCCCGACGACATCTTTCCCATTGTCAATTTCGACGATCCCACATGGGGGTACACTGATGGTGGTGTGCTGGACATCGACTGTCACTATTTGTGGGTCTGCGACAACCTGCTGGACCCCAGCCATGTCGCCTGGGTGCATGTTACGTCCTTTGCTGGCGCAGGCACCGACAATGCCCCGCTGACCCTGACGCGCAGCGACACCGGGGTGACAGTGGCCCGCTGGATCTATGGCGCACCGCCGTCGCCCTATTACGCAGGTCTGGTGCGGTTCGAGGGGCTGTGCGACCGGTTGCAGCATTATGAAATGCAACTGCCGGGCATCGCGCTGAACAAATCGGTCTATACACCGGCGGGCACCGGCGGGCCGGAGGCGCCTGCGGTGCCGGAAACCTATGTGAATATTTCGTACAACTTCATGACGCCGCTGGATGAAAACCGCACACGCTATTTCTGGTTCCAGCACCGCAATACCGATCCCACCGACAGGGCGATTTCAGAAAAGATGAACGCCGGCGCGCGCATGGCCTTCGAAGAAGATCGCGCCGTATTGGAAGAGGTGCACAAGGGCATGAAAACGCCCCGCACCCCGGCCATCGACCTTGGGCTGGATGCCGGGGCCAAGGCGTTTCGCGTGATGGTGGATCGGGCGATCAAGGCGGAACAGTGACGCTGCGCTGTTTCTTCGCGCCCGAAACCGGGGGGCATGATCCGCAGCTCTTTCTTCTACGCGGTGCCCTTGGCGCGAACCAGGAACGCCCCGGCCGGGCCGATCTGTTGCTGGCCGGGCTGGCCAAGGCGGGGCTGGGCACCGACACCCCCGACGCCTGCCCCGATGCCGCGCTGACGGCCGTGCATACCGAACGCTATGTTGCCTTTCTGGCCCGTGCCCATGACGCATGGTCGCAACTGAGCGATGCCGGACCCGAAGTTGTGGCAAATGTACACCCTTGCGGTCCGGTGCGGCGCTATCCCGGTGGCATCGTCGGGCAGGCGGGGTGGCACATGGCCGACACCGCCTGCCCCATCGGCCCCGGCACCTGGACCGCCGCACGCCGCGCCGCAGACACGGCCTGGGCCGCCGCCGAAGTGGTTGCGCGGCGGGGAGGCACAGCCTATGCCCTGTGCCGCCCGCCGGGGCATCATGCAATGGCCGACATGGCGGGCGGGCATTGTTTTCTGAACAACGCCGCCATTGCCGCCCAACATCTGCGCACCACCCACCGCCGTGTGGCGATTCTTGACATAGACGTGCACCACGGCAACGGCACCCAAGGCATTTTCTGGCAACGAGGCGATGTCCTGACCGTTTCGGTTCATGCAGAACCCACGGCGTTCTATCCGTTTTTCTGCGGCTACTCCGATGAAACCGGCACCGGGCCGGGGGCGGGCGCCAACCTGAACCTGCCCCTGCCCCGCGACAGCGGCAACATGCCCTGGCTGACAGCCATCGAAACCGCCTTGGCCCGCATCGTCGCCTGGGCCCCCGGTGCCCTTGTCCTGTCGCTCGGGCTGGACGCGCACGAGGCCGACCCGTTGCGGGGCTTGTCCGTCTCCACCCCAGCCTTTGGCGATGCCGCCCGGCTGATCGCCCGCGCGAACCTGCCCACCGCCATCGTGCAAGAGGGCGGATATCTGTCACAGCACTTGTCGGCGAACCTATGTGCCTTCATTATCGCTTGGCAATCCGCCTGACCGTTACCCTGGAGCCCATGATGAACATCAAGCCGAATTCCCTGCACCACAGTGACGTTACGACGCTGCTGCACCCCTATACGGACGCTCGCCTGCACGAAACGCAAGGCCCGATGATCATTGAGCGGGGCAAGGGCATTCATCTGTGGGACAGCGAAGGCAAACAATACATCGACGGTCTGGCCGGTCTGTGGTCGGTCGCCGTAGGGTATGGCGAGGATCGGCTGCGCCATGCGGCCAATGCGCAGATGGAAAAATTGGCCTTCTACCACATTTTTGCCCACAAGAGCCATGAACCGGTGATACGGCTGTCGGAAAAGCTGGTCGAGATGACTCCGGCCAACCTGACGCGCACCTTCTTCACCTCGTCCGGGTCCGAGGCGAACGATACGGTGATAAAACTGGTGTGGTACATGAACAATGCCATGGGCCGCCCCAAAAAGAAGAAGTTCCTCAGCCGGATCAAGGGCTATCATGGAATAACAATCGCGTCAGGGTCGTTGACGGGATTGCCGATCAATCACCGCGATTTCGATCTGCCGGCCATTCCGGTGCATCACCTGACCTGTCCGCATCATTACCGCTTCGGTCATGCGGGCGAGAATGAGGCGGCGTTCTGCGCCCGCCTGATCGCCGAGGCCGAAGAGGTGATCCTGCGCGAAGACCCGGCCACCATCGCCGCTTTCATCGGTGAACCCCTGATGGGCGCGGGCGGTGTGATGCCCCCGCCCGATGGCTATTGGCAGGGGATCGAGGCATTGTGCCGCAAATACGACATCCTGCTGGTGGCAGATGAGGTGATCTCGGGTTTTGGCCGCCTCGGCACGGCATTCGGTTGCGAAAAATACGGCTTCACCCCCGACATCATGACGCTCAGCAAACAGCTCACCTCGTCTTACATGCCCTTGGCTGCGGTGCTGTTTTCAGAAGAAATCTATGCCGCTGTCGCCGACAACACCCATGAAATCGGCAATTTCGGCCATGGGTACACCGCTTCGGGTCATCCTGTGGCCACGGCTGTCGCTCTGGAAAATATCGCCATCATCGAAGAGCGTGACCTGATCGGCAATGCCGCCCGTCTGGCCGTGCCGTTCCAGTCAGGCCTGCGGGCCTTTGGCGAAATGCGGCATGTTGGCGAGGTGCGCGGTGCCGGCATGATTTGCGGCATCGAACTGGTCGCGGACAAGGCAACCAGGCGCCCCTTCGATGCGAAAAGCAGGGTTGGCATCCACGCTGCCAACATAGCCGCCGAAGAGGGGCTGATCACCCGGGCGCTGGGCGATACGCTGGCCCTGTGCCCGCCGTTGATCGTCTCGGCCGACGAGGTGGAACAGATCATCGTCCGCATGGGCCGCACGCTGGAACGTAC
>JAACVA010000089.1 GCA_009992615.1 Rhodobacterales bacterium | reverse complement strand
CACTGGGCATCGGTCAGACAGGCCGCGCGACACATCTCAAAGGTCGTGTCGAAGATGGCGCGCAGATCGCCGCCGAAAAAATCGGTGTCCCGCTCGACCGACAGGCGGCGTTCGGGGATCGCGGTTTGCGCCGTGGCCGGCAGGGTGACACAGAACAGGCAGGCGATCATGAAAAGAAGGCGGGGCATCGGAAACCTCGTGGCACGTGGGCAGACCCATGGTGCCACACAGCCATGGCATCGGACAAGGACTCGATTCCGATGCGTTTTAAGATGATGTTCACACAACCGCCCGATGCTGGCACGACAAACGCGCGCAATCGCCGATCAGGATGGTCGAATCATGGATCTTGCGTCCCTTCTTGCCAACGAAAGGCGCGCGCGCCTCGCCGCCGAACGGTTGCTGGACATGCGCCAGCGTGAACTGAAGGCGGCCAACCGCAAGCTGGCCGAACATGCCCGCAGCCTGACCCAACAGGTGATGGCCAAGCGCGAAGAGATGCAGACGATCCAGAGCCAGACGGAAAGCCTGCGGGATGAATATGTGCAAACGCGCGACGATCTGGCGCGCGCCCATTCTGCGGCTGAACTGGCCGAGGGGCGGCTTTGGTCGGCGCTGCAATCGGTGCGCGACGGGTTCGCGCTGTTCGATGCCGATCATCGGCTGGTGGCGGCGAACACCGCCTATCTGACGATATTCGACGGGCTTGAGGAAGTGCGCCCCGGCATCACCTATGGCGAAATCGTGCAGATCCTCGTGGATGAGGGCATCATTGATCCCCAGGGGCCGCCCGGCCCCTGGGTGGCGCGGATGGTTGACCGCTGGAATCAGCCCCAGCCTGAACCAACTGTGCTGCGCCTGTGGAACGGTCAGTTCGTGAAACTGATGGATCGGCGCACAGAAGAAGGCGGCACCGTGACGCTGGGGGTGAACCAGACCGATCAGTTGCGCATGTGGGCGGCGGTCGAGGCGATACCGGATGGTTTTGTCCTGTTCGATCAGGAAGATCGCCTGATCATGTGCAACGCCCAGTACCGCGCGTTGTACGACCTGCCCGAGGCCGACATTCCATACGGCACCACCTTTGAGCATATCCTGCGCTTTACCATGGGGCGCGGCCAGATCGCCGCGGCACAGGGGCGCGAGGAACAGTGGCTGGAAGAGCGGTTGATCGAACACCGCCGGGCCGATTCACTGATCGAACAGCAGTTGAACGATGGGCGCTGGCTGCGGATTCTGGAACGGGTCACACCGGATGGCGGGCGCGTGGGGTTGCGGGTGGACATCACCGCGATCAAGGCCCAACAGGCCGCACTCGAGGCCGAGCGCCAAAAAGCCGAGGCGGCGAACCGGGCCAAATCGGCCTTCCTTGCCAACATGAGCCATGAAATCCGAACCCCGATGAACGGGGTTGTCGGCATGGCAGACCTGTTGGGCGGCAGCGACCTGAGCCCCGAGCAACGGCTGTATGTGGACACGATCAAATCTTCGGGCGCGGCTTTGTTGGCGATTTTGAACGACATTCTCGATTTTTCAAGGAACGAGGCGCACAAGCTGATCCTGGCGCAGGTGCCTTTCAACCTGGAAGATTGCGTGCTGGACGTGGTGCGCCTTTTGCAACCCTCGACAATCGGACGGCCGCTGTGCCTGACGGTGGATTTCGACCCGGCACTGCCCGCGATGGTGATCGGCGATGTCATGCGGGTGCGACAGATTCTGACCAATCTGCTGGGCAACGCCCTGAAGTTCACCAAGGCCGGCAAGGTTTCAATATCACTTGCCGCCGCCCCCGATGGTGCGGTGCGTGTCGATGTGACTGATACAGGCATTGGTATTCCTGAAGACAAGCTTGATCACATCTTTGGTGAATTCAACCAGGTCGAGGATGACCGCAACCGCCGCTATGACGGCACGGGGCTGGGTCTGGCGATCTGTCGGCAACTTGTCGAACAGATGGGGGGCGCGATCACCGTCACCTCAACCCTGGGCGTGGGCAGCATTTTTACCGTTGTCGTACCTTTGATCGCCGCGCCCGAGGCGGTGCAATTGCCGCAGCAGCCCGGCGGCGTGACGCGGGCGGTGGTACTGGCCCCAGATGGCGCGGCGCGTGATACCCTGGTCGCGCAACTGTCCGCCCTCGGCCTAACCTGTGATCTGGTTGCCGGGCGTGCTGCCTGGGGGTTGAACGATCTCAACCCCGCGGACGTCGTGTTTGTGCTGTGCGACCGGCGCGAAATTGCACGCCCGCCGGTCAGCGGCACGCCGCCGCGGGCCATTCTTCTGGTCTGCGATGCGGCTTGCGATGGCGCGGAAGGTTTTGATCGGTGCCTGACCTTGCCGTTATCGCGGGCCGATCTGGTGCGCGCGCTTGACCGGGTCGGCCCGGTGACGCGGCCGGCCACACCTCGGGCGCCAACGCCGCTGCGGGTGTTGGCGGCCGAGGACAACAAGACAAACCAACTGGTTCTTGAAAAAATGCTGAAGGACAGCGAGATTGCGCTGAAACTTGTTGCCAACGGCGCCGATGCCGTGGCGGCGTTCCGGGCCGATCCGCCTGATCTGGTGTTCATGGATATTTCGATGCCCGGCATGGACGGGCGCGAGGCCGCCCGCCAGATCCGCGCGTTTGAGGCCGAAACCGGCCTGCCCCGCACAACGATTGTTGCGATGACCGCCCATGACCGGGCGAGCGACAAGGCTGAAATCGCCGCCGCGGGTATCGACCATCACCTGGGCAAACCGTTGCACCGCGCGGCCCTGCTGGCACATATCGACGCGGCCCGCGCCGCGCGCCAAAATAGTCGTTAGTCGCACTGTGTCGTGATTGCAAAGATCAGGTGGTTGGACATGTGCGCATCAACCGCGCACCACGCACAGACAGATGGTGGACCGGCCGTTGATGCCCGGCAATACCGAAGCGGGCGTGTGGGCGGATTTGGCAACGCGGGTAACGCCCCTGCCAATGAACATTCGGGCGCAGCCCAGGGGCAGCGCCGCTTTGCTGGTGCGAAAACCGCCGATCACTTCCAGCCGACTTCGTTGAAGATCTGCTGCGCCAGGGGCAGGTTCTGGGCGACGGCCGACAGGCTGACCGGGTCGGCTTTGAAATCGCCCAAGGCGGCCACCGATGCGCTAAGGGCCACGCCTGCGACGACGGGATATTCGTCGTTTCCGGCCGAGAAGAACACCTGGGCCGGGTCTGACGCGAGATATTCGAGAAACAGCACAGCGTTGTCGCGGTGCGGTGCATGGGCTGCGATGCCGCCGCCCGACAGGTTGACATGGGCGCCTTCGGCCTGCTGTGCCGGGAATACCCAGCCTATCTGATCCTCGGCGCCCGTGACGCCTGAAACCTCGGTGCGCAGGGCGCGGGCAAAGTAATAGGTGTTGGACAGCACAATGTCGCACTGGCCCGACACCAGTGCGCGCAACTGGTCGGTGTCTCCGCCTTCGGGATTGCGGGCGAAATTCGCGACGATCCCCGCCGCCCAGTCCCGCGCCACCGCTTCGCCGTGGTTTTCGATCACCGAGGCCAGCAGCGTCTGATTATAGGTGCTGGTGGACGAGCGCGCACAGACCAATCCGCGGTACTTCGGATCGGTCAACGAAAGATAATCCTGTGGCGGTTCAGTCACATCGGTCTTGTCGTAAAAGATGATCCGTGCCCGTTGGGAAAAGCCGAACCACTGGTTGTCGCTGTCTTGCAGGTTGTCGGGAATACGGGCCTCCAACACTGCGCTGTCGACGGATTGCAGCACACCGGCGGTCTTGGCCCGCTCGAGCCGCGAGGTGTCGACGGTGAGCAGCACATCGGCCGGCGAATTGCGCCCCTCGGCCTGCATCCGCGCGATCAGCTCGTCGGCATTGCCTTCGATACGGTTGATCGTGATGCCGGTCTGGTCGGTGAAACCGGTGTAAAGTTGTTCATCGGTGTCATAGTGGCGCGAAGAATACAGGTTCAGCGTGCCTTCCGCCCGGGCGGACAGAGGGCCGGAAAGCCCGGCAAGGGCCGCGACGGCGCACAGGGACAAGGGATGTTTCATAGGTTGCTCCGCAGATGTATTTCTGACTGTTTCACTTGGTAATTGGTTTCGGCTTGGCGCGCAAGATACCTGACTTATTTAATCGGATAACATTCCGGGCCATCTGTCCCGCCCGCATCGACCGACGGTACGGCAGTAACAGGCTTGGCGCGCCATTCTGCCCTTGGCCGCGCGCATCGGGTGCGACATACTTGGGTCATGCGTGCCTTGCGCGCCTCAACGATAACTGAACGGGAGAAACCAGTGTTCAAGACAATCAAGACCGTGGCGATTGCCGCCGCCCTGTCCGCCGGTCTGGCCGGTCTGGCCGGCATGGCCAGTGCGCAGGATCTGAAATTCTTCACCATCGGCACCGGCGGCACCGCCGCAACCTATTATCCCGTGGGTGGCGTGATCGCCAACGCGATTTCCAGCCCCCCCGGTTCGCGCCCCTGTGACGAGGGCGGCAGCTGTGGCGTGCCCGGCCTGATCGCCTCGGCGGTGTCGTCGCGCGGGTCGGTGGACAATGTGAACGCCATCACCTCGGGGCTGCGCAGCTCGGGCTTTGCCCAGTCGGATGTGGCCTATTGGGCCTTCACCGGCACCGGCACCATGGAAGGTCAGCCCGCCGCCGAGGATCTGCGCGCCATCGCGGCGCTGTTCCCGGAACATATCCACCTCGTCGCGCTGGCCGACAGCGGCATCAATTCGGTTGCCGATCTGAAGGGCAAGCGCGTTTCG
>JAACVA010000088.1 GCA_009992615.1 Rhodobacterales bacterium | reverse complement strand
GCCAGGGCGCGTTGGCGATGTCAACCAGCGTCACAAACAGCTCGGACCCGAGGTAATTGGTGCGGGTGCGCTTCAGCCTTTCCCGCTCGGTTCGCTGGCGCATCTTGCGTGACTGGCTGTAGAACGCGCTGGCGCCGCCACTGGCGGCGGTGAATTCATCGGCGGAATAAAACGCGCGAAACGGCTGATCTGCGCCGCCTTCGCCGCTGATTCCGGTTACCGACACCAGGCTGTGCACCTCATAATCCAGCGGCGCGGTTCGATCGACGACCACATGCTGTTCGCTGTCGGCCACGGTGATCGGCACCCGGTCACAGCGGCGCGCGAATAGGTTGATCGCCGGAACACAATGCAGACGAAACGCGTCGGCGGTGACGTTGGCGGCGATGTCGGTGCGGCCATTGCGCAGCAACACATACAGGTCGATCTCGTCACTGTCGCAGCGTGTCATCGCAGGGGCAAGGCCGCAGATGTCTGCGAAATAAAACCGGTCGGGCAGCGCGAAATATTCCTGCAACAGCCGGTACGCATCCAGCGACCGGCGCGGCGTCGGCAACAGGGCATCGGCCCGGTCGATGCCGCGCTGCGCGATCCCGCCACGCAGCGGCAGCACCCAATCGGCGCGCCGGTCGGTGCCCCGCGCCACCACCGCCGAACAATCGCCGCACAACAGTTCGTGCAGCTTCCAGCCGGTATTGCCATTGCCGCCCACGAACAGCGTCAGCCGGTCCAGCGGCAATTCATCCAGCGGCGCGCCGCCGGGGCGTTTGAGGCGCAGCCGGATCGCTGCGCGCGCCTCGATCCCGGTGACGACACCCGCCGCCACCAGTTCGCCGCGCCCGTCGATGTACTCAGCCTGGGTAATGGCGATTGGCCACAGTGTCAGATCATGGGCGGTGGTGAACACGCAGGCGGTCTGGGTGCCCTCGGCCAGATCCGAACGCAACGCCGTGCCGCGCGGCAGCAGCGCCCCTTCGGACAGCGCCGCATTGGCCATGTCAGGGGTGAGTTCGGCAATCATCATCGACGGCGTCGGCGCCATCAGATGTGGATAAACGATATCCAGCAGGTGATTGGTGAAGGCGGGATACTGAAGTTCAAGCTCAAGCTGCACCCGCGCGGTCAGAAAGGCACAGCCTTCCAGCAGGCGTTCGACATAGGGGTCCAGCACCTCGGTGCCTTCCATGCCCAGACGCCCGGCGATCTTGGGGAAACTCGCGGCAAATTCGGCACCCATTTCCCGAAGGAACGTCAGTTCGGTTTCGTAGTGGCGCAGCAGGCGGGTGTCCATCGGCGCTATCTCGCCTCGTCCAGGGTGACTTCGCCGGTGGTGATATCCACCTCGGATTTCAGGTACAGTTGCAGCGGCAGAGGCTCGGCCCACATGTCGGCCACGATGTCGAACACGATCACCGATTGCCGGCCCTGTTCCGCCTCGCGCATGATCACATCCAGCGTGCCTTCGTTGATCCGCGGCTCGAACCGGCGGATCGCGGTCTGCATGGATTTGCGAATTTCCGCGGCACGGTCACGGCCCCCGAACGTGCCGGCCACCTCGCGCACCCCGAAGTTCAACACCGAATTGCGGATCTGCGGAAACCGCGCCGCGTCCAGTTCGGTGTCCAGGTTGTTGGCGTTCAACAGCCAGACCAAATCACGGCGGATGATGTCACGCAGGCGGTTGATGTCGATCACCCGTGTGTCGCGACTTTCGCTGCGCTTCTCCGGCTCGCGGTCCGTCAGCCGGTCCAACAACGACGGTTGCAGCCTCTCGATGATGTTCCTATCCGCCACTGGCCTCTGCCCCGGCAGCATCGCCCGTCAGGATCAGCGTCCGCAAATCCATAAGAGACGTGTCGCCCGCATCGGTCGTCAACAGCCGCTGGCCCGTGCCGACCCAGGTGTCGGCCCCCGCATCGGCCCAGTGGGTGGCGCGCGACAGGCGCGCCGAATCTTCCCCCGTGGCGCCAGTGCCGGGATACCGGGTGGGGATCAACGCCACCGTATCGCCACCATTGTGAAACCAGAGATGGGCCGCCGACCAGACGCAATCGCGCAGATCGCCGGGTTCTTCCACCGTCAGTTTGGCGATGGCGGTGAAGGGCATCCAGAAATACCGTCCGTTGACGATGATCTCAAGAACCGGGCCAAGCCGCATGTCGGCATCGGCAATCCATTGGAACGGAACATCGTTGATCGTACCACCTGCGGCGGGGGCCATGTCGAAGGCGCGGGCACGCAGATCGGCGGCGCGATCGGCCTGCCCCGCTGTCAGCGCCTTGAGCGCCTGACCCAACAGCGCCAGCCATTCGGCCGGTTCCCCAAAGATCAGCGGCTCTTTCTCGCCCGCGAATACCTTTTCGCGGAACACCTCGCAAATGATCGCCTCGCGATAGGTCTGCGCCATCGCCAGGGCGTTGTGGTCAAGTTCGGCGCACAGCTTCAACTGGGTGATCGCGCGTTTCCAATCGCCCAGAACGCACAAAAGCTGAAACAGGAAGATGCGCAGCTTGGCATCGGCCGGGTTGGCGCGCACCTGAGATTGCAGGGCGGCCAAGGCGCCGCTCAAATCCCCTTGGCGTACAAGATCCTGGGCATCGGATGTCACGCTGTTGTCCTTGTTCTGTAAACTGTGAAGAAAATGCGCCGCCGCACCCCGCAGATGCAGCGGCGCGGCAATATCAGAACGCTTCTTTCTGTGCGGCGATGTCATACTTCATTTCAGGCTTGGCACCTTCGACGCCGTCGGCTTTCTGTTCGACATATTTGTAGTTGAAGCTGCCGAAGTTCAGCGTAACATTCTCGGTCAGCCGATCCTCGCCACCCGATCCGCCCATGGAAATCGAGGTGACGAGGATGTCCTTGAACTTGAAGATGATATATTCCAACTGCTTGCCGCCGGCCTTGCGGCAGGTCAGTTTGCCCTCGGCGATATGCTTGCCGGTTGCAGCGTGCTGCATCAGAATCGGTGAGGATTTGTCGATATACTTGGTTACGCTGATGTCCTGGAAGTTTGCGCGCCCGGCGCCCGATCCGGCTCCCATGTGGGTGGAGCCCGAGTTGCTGACTCCAAAAGACCAGGCAAGAACGTCGATCTTGTTCTTGTGTACGTCGTCCTGGGCCTCGCCATCTATGCCCTTCAGTTCCAGAAATTGGTCAACGGCCATGGTACGTCTCCTTCAAATGTTCTGCGGCACATGCCGCGTTGGGGAAATGTGTGCCGGCGCGACACCCCGCCGCGCCGGATGGTAAATTCAGCCGGCCTTTTCAGACGGCACCTTGGACACAAGGCGCAGCGACACCGACAGGCCCTCAAGCTGGTAATGCGGGCGAAGAAAGAACTTCGACGTGTAATAGCCCGGATTGCCTTCGACCTCTTCGATCACCACTTCGGCAGCGGCCAACGGTTTTGAAGCCTTGGTCGATTCAGGTGAAAATTCAGGCGTGTAATCGACATAGTTCGAGATCCAGCTTTGCAGCCATTGCTGCATGTCATCGCGGGATTTGAAGCTGCCGATCTTGTCGCGCACCATCTGTTTCAGGTAATGGGCAAACCGGCAGGTGGCGAAAAGATAGGGCAGACGCGCCGCCAAATTGGCGTTGGCTGTCGCGTCGGGGTCGTCATATTCAGCCGGCTTGTGCAACGACTGGGCCCCGATGAACGACGCCATATTGGTGTTCTTGCGGTGCAGCAGGGGCATCATGCCCAACTTGGCCAGTTCTGCCTCACGACGGTCGGAAATGCCGATTTCGGTCGGGCATTTCATGTCCTGCCCGCCGTCATCGGTGGGAAAGGTGTGGGTTGGCAGGTTTTCCACGGTGCCGCCCGATTCCACACCCCGGATGCGCGAACACCAACCGTATTCCTTGAACGACCGGGTGATGTTCGTGGCCATGCCATAGGCGGCGTTGACCCAGGTGAACTTGTCCGATTCGGCGTTGCCGGTGTCTTCTTCGAAGGCGAATTCCTCAACCGGATTGCTTTTCGCACCATAGGGCGTGCGCCCCAGGAAACGCGGCATGGTCAGGCCCAGATATTTGGAATCCTCGTTGTCGCGCAGAGCCTTCCAGGCGGCATATTCCGGCGTGCTCATCACCTTGGTCAGATCGCGCGGATTGGACAGCTCCTGCCATGATTCGAAATTCATCAGCGACGGATCGGCGCCGGTGATGAAAGGGGCATGGCAGGCCGCAGCGATCTTGGCCATTTCGCCCAGCAGTTCGACATCGGGGGCGGTGTGGTTGAAGTGGTAATCGCCCACCAGACAGCCATAGGGCTGGCCGCCGAACTGGCCGAATTCCTCTTCGTACAGCTTTTTGAACATCGGCGACTGATCCCACGCCGCACCCTTGAACTTTTTCAAGGTCTTGTGCAGATCCTTCTTGCTGATGTTCATCACCCGGATCTTCAACTGCTCATCGGTTTCGGTGTTGTTCACCAGATGATGCAGACCGCGCCAGGCGGATTCCAGCTGTTGATACTCGGCGTTGTGGATGATCTCGTTCACCTGCGCGGTCAGCTTCTTGTCGATTTCGGCGATCATCGCCTCAAGGCTGTGCAGCACGTCGTCCGAGATCACGCTGGCATTTTCCAGCGCCTGTGACGCCAGGGTTTGCACCGCTTTTTCAACCGCTGTCTTGGCGGTATCGCTGCGCGGCTTGAAACTCTTGTTCAGAAGGCTGGCAAAATCGCTGTCTGCGGTTTCGGTTGCGCCCTCGGCAACGGCGGATTGGGTTGCTTCTTCGGCCATATCGACGCCTCCTTATTCCTTGGGCTCGTCACCGGCGGGCGCCGGGGCGGCCGCAAG
>JAACVA010000040.1 GCA_009992615.1 Rhodobacterales bacterium | reverse complement strand
GGCGGCGCGGCGGCTGGACCGGTTGCGCGACAGCGGCGCGTTGCGGGGCATTCGCGCCGCTATTGATTGGGCTGCCTTGGGGTATCAGGTCGAGGTGTCGCTGCGGTTCACGTTGGACAAGACGGTTGCGACGGCGTTCGACGATTTTCTTGCAGCGGCCCGCGCTGTGCCTGAGGTGCTGGAAATCCAGACATTTCTGGGCCGCGTCGATGTGCGTCTGTCCATCGTGGCGCGGGACATGGCCCATTACCAACAGATATATCGACAAAAAATCCTGGCGTTGCCGCATATTGCCGACATCGAATCGCTGATGGAACTGGCGCGGATCAAGACCGCAGGCCAGTTGCCGATATGACGCTGGATGCGACTGATCGGGCATTGTTGCGCCTTCTCGAGGCGGATGCGACGCAACCGGCCAGCACCCTGGGCCGCGCCCTGGGGTTGAGCCAGCCGGCAACCTGGCGGCGGATTCAGCGGCTGGAACGGGCGGGGGTGCTGTGCGGGCGCTGGCTTGACCTGGATCTGGAAAAGCTGGGTTTTGGCGTCACGGTGTTTCTCGGGGTGAAGCTGGCCACCAAGGGCCGCGTCAGCCTTGAGGATTTCGAGCGCGCGGTGATCGCGATACCCGAGGTACAGACAGTCAGCCATGTTCTGGGCCTGTACGATTACCGCCTGCGGGTCGTGGCCCGCGATCTGGCTGATTTCGAGCGGGTGCTGCGCCGCCGCATCATGACGTTGCCCGGTGTCGGCAATGTCGAGGCGAACGTCCTGCTGAGCGAGGAGCGCCGTCCGGGGCCGATCTGCTGATCGGGTTTCCGATGCGCGCCGTGCGGGGATGCCACGGGTGGGGCAGGGTGGCAGATAGGCTTTGCAACCATGTCACGTCCGGCTTAACCATGCGAAAAGCTTTGGAGTTATGCCGATGACCGCCCTTTTGCCCGATGTCGATCCCGATGGCCTGATGGAATTTTCGGTGGTGTTCACCGACCGTTCGCTCAACCATATGAGCGGCCAGTTCCAAGGCGTGATGCGTGACATCTCTGCCCTGCTGAAACAGGTGTACAATGCCGATGCCGTTGCCCTGGTGCCCGGCGGCGGCACCTACGCGATGGAAGCCGTGGCGCGGCAGCTGGCCACAGATGCCCGTGTCATGGTGATCCGCAACGGCTGGTTCTCGTATCGCTGGAGCCAGATCTTCGAGGCGGGGGTGACACCCGCCGAGGAAACCGTGATGATGGCCCGGCGCACCGGCAACGCGCCCGATGCGCCCTTTGCCCCGGCACCGATTGATGAGGTCGTGGCGAAGATCGCCGAAATCCGCCCCGAAGTGGTGTTCGCCCCGCATGTGGAAACCAGCGCCGGGATGATCCTGCCCGACGATTACCTGCGCGCCGTGGCCGACGCCGTGCATGATGTCGGCGGATTGTTTGTGCTGGATTGCATCGCCTCGGGCTGTGCCTGGGTGGATATGAAGGCAACAGGCGTCGATGTTCTGATCTCGGCGCCGCAGAAGGGCTGGTCGGCGTCGCCGTCTGCGGGCTGCGTCATGTTGTCGGCGGCTGCGGTCGAACGGGTCAAGGCGCGCAAATCCACATCCTTCGCGGTGGATCTGGGCAAATGGTTGCAGATCATGGAGGCGTATGAAAACGGCGGTCACGCCTATCATGCCACCATGCCCACCGATGCGCTGAAAGGGTTCCGCGACGCGATGCTGGAAACCCGCGATCTGGGCTTTGCGACATTGGCCGAGGCGCAGTGGCAGCAAGGGCGCGCCGTGCGCGCCGCTCTTGCGCGGCATGGGCTGAAATCGGTGGCGGCGGACGGGTTTGGCGCGCCGGGTGTCGTCGTGGCCTATACCGACCGCGACGATGTGCAGAACGGCAAGGCCTTTGCCGCGCTGGGCCTGCAAATCGCCGCCGGGGTGCCGTTGCAGGTGGGTGAGGGGCCGGATTACAAATCATTCCGCATCGGCCTGTTCGGCATTGATAAGTTGCGCGATGTGCCGGCCAGTGTGGCGCGGCTGGAAAAAGCGCTGGATCAGGTGTTTGCCGCCTGATTCGGGGCCTGATTCGGGGCCTGATTCGGGGCATGACGTTTGCCGAGGCCGGCGCGCATTACGCCGCGCCGCAGTGGTGCAATGTCATAGACCTTGCGCAGGCCGGCCAGACGCAGGGCCTGCACGGCGGGTGTGTCGGACTGGCACACCCTGTTGAACAGGTCGATCACCGCAGCCCGCGCCGCCACATCCCGCGTGCGGGCGTTTGCATAGCGGTTCAGCCCGTCGGGCGCGCCCGGATCATGGCTGAGACTGTCCAAGAGCGCCGCCACGTCCTGCAACGACGTGTTCAGCCCCTGCGCCCCGATCGGCGGCAAGACATGCGCCGCCTCGGCAATCAGCGCCACGCGCCGCGCGGTCAACGCCTCGGCCGTCTGGGTAATGACAGGCCACAGGCGCCGCGGGCTGATCGGGCGCATGTCGCCCAGCACAGCGCAGGCGCGCAGCGTCATCTCGTTCCCCAGGGCGGCATCGTCCAGCGCCATCAGGTCCTGCGCCCGGGGCCCGTCATTCATCCAGACGATCGCCGAGGCGGGCGCGCCGTTGTGGTCGGGCAGGGGCACCGTGGTAAAGGCACCGCCGGAGTTGTAGATTTCGGTCGAAACATCGCCGTGGGGCAGGGTGTGGCGGGCCACAAAGGCCATCGCCTTTTGCCCGTAACGTCGGGTGTTCATGGCAATACCGGCCGCGCGCGCCACGGGCGAGCTGCGCCCATCGGCCCCCACCACCAGACGCGCCGTCAGCCGTTTGCCATCGGTCAGCCGCACGCGCACAATGTCGTCACGTTGCAGCATGTCGGCAAAGCCCACCTGGTGGCGCAAGGTGACCCCCGGCATCGCGGCCAAATGGCGCGACAGCAAACCATGGGTGTGCCAGTTCAGCAGGTTCCAGCCGAACACCGTCTCGCCCAGATCATCCGGGGTGAACAGGCGGCGGTCCCGTTCGACCGGTGGCCAACCAGAGGTGTCGATCACCTGCAAGGCGGCCAGAGGCGTTGCCGCCTCGGCCAGCAGAGACCAGAGGCCCAGCCGCTCGAACAGCGCCCGCGCCGGTTGCAGATAAGCAGTCGAGCGCAGATCAGACCCCTGAGTTTCGGCTGATGTTGCGGGCGGCGCCGGATCGACGATGGTCACCCGGTGGCCCAGCCCGGCCAGACCGGCCGCCGCGACCAGACCAGCAATGCCCGCGCCGGAAATCAGAATATCGGTATCATGTTCCATGCACCATATCTGATCCGGCCGGTCGCCTCTGACAAGGGTCAGGCGACAAGGTGCGACAGAAAGCCGGACAGATCGTCGGTGTGGTGGTGAATGTGATCGCCGACGCCCCTGTCGGGCGCCACATGGATGGTCGCCAGACCCATGGCGTGCGGCTCCACGAGATTGCGCGCATCATCCTCGAACATCGCAGCGGTGGTGGCGGTCAGCCCGTCAAGGGCGAACACGGTATGAAACGCTGCGCGTTCGGGCTTTGGCAGGAAATTGGCGTGTTCCACGCCATAGACCGCATCGAACAGCCCCGACAGGCCCCGCGCGGCCAGCACCCGTTCAGCATAAGGCGCGTGGCCGTTGGTATAGACAATACGCCGGCCGGGCAAGGCGCGGATATGGGCCGCCAAGGTGGGATCGGGCGTCAGACGGTCCATCGGGATGTCGTGCACATGGGTGAGATACGGCCCCGGATCAACGCCATGTTCGCGCATCAGCCCGGCCAACGTCGTGCCATAGCGCCGCCAATAGTCTTTTCGCAGGTGGTTTGCGTCGGCCTGACTGATTTTCAAGGCCGTCATCATCCAACCGACCATCCGGAATTCGATCAGATCGAAAAGGCGGGCATCGGGCGGATAAAGGGTGTGATCGAGATCGAACACCCATGTTTTGACATGGGACAGAGCGGTGCGAGGCATAGCAATTGCATAACCGGTGGCGCGGGGCGGAGCAAGGGCGTGGCGATCACTGCTTGATCCTGTGGCGCGGACACGGCTAGGGTCAGGACGAGCAGGCAAAGAGGCAGGTATGACAGAACACCGCAGCGGGCAAAGAGATGCCTATCAGCTGATCCTCGACGCCATCGACATCGGCACCTATCGCCCGGGCGACCGTCTTGTGGAAAGCGAGCTGGCCGAGAGGTTTGGCGTGTCGCGCACCCCGATCCGCGAGGCATTGCAACGGCTTGAAACCCAAAGCATGTTAAAACGCGATGGCCGCTCGCTGATCGTGGCATCGTTGGATCACAACCAGTTGGCCGAGCTTTACGTCGTGCGCACCGAGCTTGAGGGCTTGGCAGCCCGCCTTGCCGCACGTCACGCCACCGAAGAAGAGGTGCGCGTGCTGCGCGCCATGGTCGAAGAAGACCGCGCGCTGTTGAACGACCCTGACGCATTGTCGCGGGCAAACCGACGGTTTCACAAACAGATCCACCTTGCCTCGCACAACCGCTATCTTGTGCAGCAGCTGGATCTGGTGCACCGGTTCATGGCGCTGCTGGCCACGACATCGCTGGCGGTTGAGGGGCGCGGATCAGTGGCATTGGCCGAACATGAAACCATCGTTGCGGCGATTGAGGCGGGCGATGGCGATGCCGCCTATCGGGCGCTGAAAACCCATATTTCCCAGGCATTCGAGACGCGGCTGAAGGCGGTATCAGGCGCCGTGCGCTCTGATCTGCGCTAAGACGGGGCGTCGCGCCCCGTTTGTGGTGAACTCCAAGTCGGTCGTCGGCTCGGGAGAATGGCCGTGGCTGGTCTTGTCCCAGAAGAACGGTCGCGTCACGATTTCAAACGCGGCCTTCAAGGCGGCCGCAGTGGCCAAGGCGTGATAAAGCGACAACGTGGGCACCCAGACCAACAAACCGCAATCGCCGCGT
>JAACVA010000085.1 GCA_009992615.1 Rhodobacterales bacterium | reverse complement strand
CGTCCAGCAGATCGGCCTGTACGGTAACGCCGATACGCCCGAGGGCGCATACGGCCCCTGCCACCGCCGCGGCGGCCGCCTGCGAGGTGTTGTAATGCACCGCAACATCACAGCCACGCCGGGCCAGATACAGCGCCATGGCGCGGCCCAGCCGGTGGCCCCCGCCGGTTACGAGGGCACGTGTCATCGTCATCGCATTATCCTTGGTTCAGGAAACCACGGCGTACAGGTAGAGCCCGTAAAGCGCAGTCAAGCCCAGGCCCCAGGCCCGTGTCATCGTCCAGCGCAGAAACACAAAGGGCGCCAGCACCAGCGCGGCGGCCAGCATGACCCACAGATCGAATGTCAGAAACTGATCGTCCACAGGGATTGGCCCGATCAAAGACGCAATACCGATGATCGCCAGCAGGTTGAACATGTTCGACCCGATCACGTTGCCCATGGCGACGTCGGCCTGTCGCCGCAACGCCGCCATCACCGTGGTTGCCAGTTCTGGCAAAGACGTGCCCACCGCCACCAGGGTCAGCCCGATCACCGTTTCACTGACACCATAACGCCGGGCCAGTGTGCTGGCCCCGTCGATCAGCAGATCGGCGCCCAGCGGCAAGCCGATCAGACCCAGCACCAGAAACAGCGCGATTTTCCAGCCGGTCATCGACGGATCTGCGCCTTCGATGCCCTCGTCTTCGCTTTCCTCTTCTTTCCGGCTTTGCCGATGCGCCAGGGTTTCGCGCAGCTGATCGCCCAGCATCACCGCCAGCCCAGCCAACAGGATCAATCCGTGCCACCATGTGAGCGGACCCAGAAAGCACAGCGCAATGAACAGAACACTGACCCCAAGCATCATGGTGTAACTCTTGCGGGTGTCGCAGGTTTGCATGTTCATCGCGGCAATGATCGCCGGCAGGCCCAGCACCATCAGCACGTTGGCGGTGTTGCTGCCCACGACATTGCCCAGCGCGATTCCGGGCAGGTCGCCACGGATCGCCTGCACCGAAATCAGAAGTTCCGGTGCCGACGTGCCGAAGGCGACGATGGTCAGCGACACGATCAGCGCCGGCACGCCCAGCCGCAGCGAAAGGTTGACCGCACCGCGCACCAGCGAGTCACCTGCCAACAGCAGAATCACCAGGCCCAGCGTGGCATAGGCGAACGCCATCTCAGCCCCTTTTCTTGCCGCAGCTGCACGGCGCCTTGCCGATGCGATAGCGCCCACAATCGGTGCATTTCATCGACGACAGCCGCTTTTGCCCCGGAAACCGCAGTTTCCCGAACATGGCCAGCACGACAATGGCGATCAGAAACAGGCTGACGACCTTGATCATACGATCACAATCCGAACCGGGCAAATGCGGCACGGTCTTCCAGGGCGTTCACCGCGCCCTGACCCAGCGTGAGCCCAAAGCGCGCCAGAACCGAACGCCGCTGATCAAACACATTGAACCGCACGTCCTTGCCAAACAGCTCTTTCATTTTCGGCACAAGATGGGCGGTGCCGTCGATCAGGCCCACCTCTTGCGCGCCCGCGCCCACCCAGATTTCACCGGTGAACAGATCGCGCCCTTCGGGCAGTTTGCCCGCCCGCCGGTTTTTCACATGGGCGATGAAGGCGGCGTGGATCTGCTCCTGCAACTGTTTCAAGCGCGTCACATCCTCGGGCTTTTCCGCCTGGAACGGGTCCAACATGGATTTGGACTGGCCGGCGGTGTACACTCGGCGGGTTATGCCATGGCGCTGGATGAATTCGTCCAGGCCGAACCCCGCCGAGATCACCCCGATCGAGCCGACGATGGATGTTTCATCTGCCCAGATGTGATCGGCCGCACAGGCCAGCCAATACCCGCCCGAGGCCGCCACATCCTCGACAAAGGCGTGGACCGGCACGTTCTTTTCGACGGACAGCCGCCGGATGCGCGCCGCGATCAGCGACGATTGCACAGGGCTGCCGCCCGGCGAATTGAGGACAATCGCCACCGCCTTTGGCTTGCCCCGCGAAAACGCCTTTTCAATCAGCGCGGCAAGACCCGCGTCGTTCAACCCGCCCCGCGCGCCAGTGGCAATCACCCCTTGCAGGCGGATCACCGACACGCTGGGCGGTTTTGGCAAAAATGGGATAAATCTTTTCATACTGAAGGATGTAGAGCGTGGTCGGCCCGGCAACAAGGCCACCGCCCCCGTGGCCGGCGCAGTGTGGCCCCTGCACACCGCTGCCAGATCACTTGCGCAACCGATACCCGGTCTTGAAGATCCAGCCGATGATCAGCAGGCAAACGATGGTAAACAGCGCAATCGCCCCGATGGAATAGCCGATGGACACATCCGAAGTACCGAAGAACGACCAGCGGAACCCCGAAACAAGATAGACCACCGGGTTGAACAGGGTGATCGTCTGCCACACCGGCGGCAACATCGTGATCGAATAGAAAGACCCACCCAGAAATACCAAGGGGGTCACGATCAGCAGCGGCACCAGTTGCAACTGTTCGAAATTGCCCGCCCAGATGCCGATGATGAACCCCAACAGCGAAAACGACAGGCATGTCGTCACCAGAAATGTCAGCATCCAGACCGGGTGCAGGATGGTGATGTCGACAAAGACATAGGCCGTGCCGAGGATGACCAGCCCGATCATCAACGATTTTGTCGCCGCCGCCAGAACATAACCCGCGGTGATTTCGACAAAAGACGCGGGCGCCGACAACAATTCATAGATCGTGCCGATGAATTTCGGGAAATAGATGCCGAAACTGGCATTGCTGACCGATTGCACCAGCACCGACAGCATGATCAGCCCTGGTACGATGAACGCCCCATAACTGACACCCTCGACCGTTTCGATACGGCTGCCAATGGCGGCCCCGAACACCACGAAATACAGCGAGGTGGACAGCACCGGCGACACCACGGATTGCACCAGCGTGCGAAAGGTGCGCGACATTTCAAAGACATAAATCGCGCGGATGGCGGTCAGGTTCATCATGCGTCCTTTTGCACCAGATCGACAAAAATATCTTCCAGGCTGCTTTGCCGGGTCTGCACGTCGCGCAGGGTCAGCCCCGCCGCCGCCAGATCGGACAACAGCATGGTGATGCCCGTCCGCTTGCCCCGCGTGTCGTAGTAATAGATCAGGCTGCCATCCGGCCCGATGTCGAGGTTGTAACGCTCCAGCTCCATCGGGATGTCGCGCACCGGGGTTTGCAGATGGATCACCATCTGTTTCTTGCCCAACCGCTGCAACAGCGCGGCCTTTTCCTCGACCAACAGGATTTCACCCTTGGCGATCACGGCGATCCGGTCAGCGATCGCCTCGGCCTCTTCGATGTAATGGGTGGTCAGGATGATCGTCACACCGTCCTGGCGCAGCCGTTCGACGACGCGCCACATGTCCTTGCGCAGTTCAACATCCACCCCGGCGCTGGGTTCATCCAGAAACAGCACCCTGGGTTCGTGGCTCAGCGCCTTGGCAATCAGCACCCGGCGTTTCATCCCGCCGGACAATTCATTGATCCGGCTGTTCTTCTTGTCCCACAGCGACAGATCGCGCAGCACCTTTTCGATATGCGCCTCGTTGCGTTGAAACCCGAACAGCCCGCGCGAAAAGCGCACCGTATTGATCACCTTTTCAAACGGCTCAAGGTTGATTTCCTGTGGGACCAACCCGATCAGCCGCCGCGCGGCACGATAGCCGGTGATCACATCATGCCCGCCCACGGTGATCGTGCCGCTGGTCGCGTTGACAATACCACAAATCGCCGAGATTAGCGTGGTCTTGCCCGCCCCATTGGCCCCCAGGAGCGCCAGTATCTCGCCCTCGCGGATCGACAGGTTGACAGAGTTCAGCGCCTGAAACCCGTCGGGATAGGATTTCCGCAGGTCGCGGACGGTGACGATATCGGCCATGACGACTCTCCTTGCGGTTCGCGGCGCAGTTGACCCGCCCCGGCCCCCAAGCGCAAGAGTGGCAAAGCCTGTTGCCCCTGTCGCGCGCTGCGATAGGGTGCAAAAAAGCTGTGAAAGGCCCGCCATGCCCAATCTTGCCCTGCCCCCAGTCGCGCGCGATCTGTACGAAGCGATCCGCAACGATCCCATCATCTCGCCCCACGGCCACTGTGATCCTGCGTGGTTCGCCAGTGACGCGCCCTTTCCCGACCCGACCAGCCTGATTCTGGTTCCCGATCATTATCTTTTCCGGATGCTCTATTCCCAAGGCATCGGATTGGATCGTCTGGGCATCGGGCTGGCCCCGGCCCAGCGCGACAGCCGTGCCATCTGGCGCCTGTTCGCAGACCATTGGCATCTGTTTCTGGGCACGCCGTCGCACGCTTGGCTGACGTTCATGTTTCGTGAAACCTTTGGCCTGGACACGCCGTTTGGTCCGGCGACGGCCGATGCGATGTACGACCAGATCGATTCGGCGCTGAAGCACCCTGCCTATCGCCCACGCGCCCTTTTCCAATCCTTCGGGATCGAGGTTCTGGCCACCACCGACGCCGCCACCGACCCGCTGGACCATCACCGCGCGATCGCCGCCTCGGGTTGGGCGGGGAAGGTGATTCCCACGTTCCGCCCCGATGGCCTGTTCAACCCAGCCGACGAACGGTTTGCCGATGCGATCAGTGCGTTGGGCCAGATGCACGACATCGACAGCTTCGACAGCTTCCTGCTGGCCCTGCGGGACAGGCGCGCCGCCTTCAAGGCGATGGGCGCCACCGCAACCGACCATGCGCAAGAGGTGGTGCGCACCGCCTGGGTGCCCGAGCGGATGGAGGATTTGTACGCCAAGGCAAGGGCCGGCAGCTGCACCGCGGACGAGGCGGCACTGTTCAATGCGCATATGCTGGTCGAATCCGCCCGCATGGCCTGTGATGACGGGCTGGTGATGCAATATCACGCCGGATCACGGCGCAACACCAACGCCGCGATCCTGCGCCACTATGGGCGCGACATGGGCGCCGACATTCCGGTGGCCACCGATTGGGTGCGCGGCCTGGGGCCGCTGCTGGATCAGGTCGGCCATGTGCCGGGGTTCCAGATGATTCTGTTCACGCTGGACGAATCCACCTATGCGCGCGAGCTGGCCCCGATGGCGGGGCACTGGCCCTGCCTGCGGATCGGGCCGCCTTGGTGGTTTCACGACAGTGCGCGTGGCATCGCACGATATTTCGACCGGGTGGTCGAAACCGCCGGATACTGGAACCTGGCCGGGTTCAACGACGATACCCGCGCCTTCTGTTCGATCCCGGCGCGCCATGATGTGTGGCGACAGGGTGTCGCGCTGCACCTGGGCGAACAGGTGGAGAGGGGCGTGTTCGGTGCGGATGATGCACGCCGCGTGGCAGGCGAATTGTCCACCGGGCTGGTGCGGCGCGCCTATCGGCTGGGGAACGTGTGATGCAAAGGATCGTTCATTTTGGCACCGGCAATTTCCATCGCGCCCATCAGGCGTGGTATACTTGGGCCGCTGGCGGCTGGGCGATTTCCGGCGTATCGCTGCGCAGCCCTGCGATACGCGATTTGTTGTCGCCGCAAGGCTTTGAATATACTCTGGCCGTCAAGGATGCGGGCGGGGTGGAGTACCACAGGATCGACTGTATCGACGAGATTCTGGTCGCCTCCGAAGAGGGCGCAACGATCCTCGCGCGCCTTGCCGCCCCCGACACCCATGTGGTGACATTCACCATTACCGAAAAAGGCTATGCCTTGGGCAATGATGGCGCCCTCGATCTGACGCACCCCGCTGTGCAGGCCGACCTTGAAGGCGGGATACAAACCATTTATGGGTTTCTCGCCAAAGGGTTGGCGGCGCGGCGCGATGCCGGGGCCGGGCCGATCACCCTGATCAGTTGTGACAACCTGTCGGCCAATGGCGGAACGCTGCACCGCGCGCTGATCCGGTTCTGCGAACGGGCCGCGCCCGATCTGGTGCCTTGGCTGGCTGGGCATGTCAGCTGTCCCGACACCATGGTTGATCGGATCACCCCCGCCACAACCGACGCCCTGATCGCTGAAGTGGCACAGGCAACGGGCCGCACCGATGCCGCCCCCGTGGCCACCGAAGCCTTTACCGACTGGGTGATCGAAGACCGGTTCGTCGGGCCCCGCCCCGCGTGGGAAACCGCAGGCGCGCGTTTGGTCGAGGATGTGGCGCCTTACGAATTGCGCAAACTGCGGCTGCTGAACGGTGCCCATTCGTGGCTTGCCTATGCCGGCACGCTGGCCGGATATGACTTTGTGCATCAGGCCATCGCCGACCCCGCGCTGTTGAGCGGTGCGCGCGCGATCATGGACGAGGCGGCCGAGACGCTGCCCGACACGGTGCGCGCCGATGCGCCCGCCTATGCCAATGCTTTGATCGCACGGTTCGCCAACCCCGCGCTGCACCACAAGCTGCGCCAGATCGCGATGGATGGCAGCCAGAAATTGCCCCAGCGCCTTGCCGCGACATGGGCCGACCGGCAGGCGGCGGGCCTGCCCGCCCCCGCCATCGCGGCCGCAATCGCCGCTTGGGTGGCGTTCGTGCGCGCGGAAACAGCCGCCGGGCGGCCGCTGGACGATCCAAAGGCCGCCGCGCTGGCCGAGGCGAGCCTGGCCGGTGATCCAGTGGCGGCGGTTCTGGCGGTGGCAGGATTGCCCGCTGCCCTGGCCGACAAAATCTAGTCGTCAGAAAACAGATCGGCCTGCCCTGCCACACGCGGCATCGGCAGGCCCAGATGCGCCCAGGCCTTTTGCGCCAGCATCCGCCCGCGCGGCGTGCGCTGGATCAGCCCCTGTTGCAGCAAAAACGGCTCGATCACCTCTTCCAGCGCATCGCGGGATTCCGACAGCGCCGCCGACAGGGTTTCCACCCCCACCGGCCCACCCTGATAATTGTCGGCGATCAGCGACAGATACCGCCGGTCAGCCCCGTCCAACCCCATGTGATCGACCCCCAGCCGCCCCAGCGACGAATCGGCAATGGCGCGGGTCAGGGTGCCATCGCCTTCGACGAGGGCGAAATCGACAACCCGGCGCAACAGCCGCCCGGCAATGCGCGGTGTGCCGCGGGCGCGGCGGGCAATCTCGCGCGCACCGTCGGCCTCGGCACGGATCCCCAACAGGCGCGCGCCCCGCGTCACGATGTGGTGCAGCTCATCCACAGTGTAGAATTGCAACCGGATCGGAATGCCAAACCGGTCGCGCAACGGCGTCGTCAACAGGCCCAGCCGCGTGGTGGCCCCGACCAGGGTGAAGGGCTGCAATTCGATCCGCACGGTGCGCGCGGCGGGGCCTTCACCGATCACCAGATCCAGTTCGAAATCCTCAAGCGCGGGATACAGCACCTCTTCCACCACCGGGTTCAGGCGGTGAATCTCGTCGATGAACAGCACATCGCGCGCTTCGAGGTTGGTCAGGATCGCAGCCAGATCACCGGGCCGGGCCAGAACCGGGCCGCTGGTCATCCGGAAATTCACCCCCAGTTCGCGCGCCATGATCTGCGCCAGCGTCGTCTTGCCCAGACCGGGGGGGCCGTGAAACAGCACATGATCCATCGCCTGACCGCGCATCTTGGCGCTTTCGATAAAAACGCGCAGATTGGCGCGGGCCTCGGCCTGGCCGGTGAAATCGTCCAGTGTCTGGGGCCGCAGCGCACGGTCGGAATCTTCGGGCAGGCGATCGGCGCGCAGGGCGGGATCTGGGGTTTGCATTGCCGGTTATCCCTTGGGGGCCAAAAGGCGCAGCGCAGCGCGGATCAGCGCGGGGGTGGCGGCGGCAGGATCGGTGCCCGCCGCCTCGGCCACCGCGCCTGCCGCCTCGCCAGGAGCATAGCCAAGGTTGGTCAGCGCCGACAGCGCCTCGGACTGGGCGGCGTTGTTGGTTTGGGGTGCCGGTGCAACGGCGCGCCGGGCCACCGGTGCCTCGGTCACGTCGTCGTCCAACGCCGGTGCCACATTGGCCTTTGCACCCATCGCCATGACGGCGGGCGCTTTATCCTTCAGTTCCATCACCACCCGCTGGGCCAGCTTTGGCCCGACACCCGGCGCCGCCTTCACCGCGTTCCAGTCGCCCAGCGCAATCGCGCGGCCCACCCCATCGGGGCCCAATGCGCCCAGAATCGCCATCGACGCCTTGGCACCGATGCCCTGCACCGAGGTCAGCAGACGATGCCACTCTTTCTCGATCAGGGTTGGAAAACCGAACAGTTGCAACAGATCCTCGCGCACCAGCAGATCGGTGTACAGCGCCGCCGCCTCACCCACAGGGGGCAGGGTCATCAGTGTGCGGTCAGAGACATAAACGATATAGCCCACCCCCCGCACGTCGATCAGCACATGATCTGCGCCGCGATAATCAATCCGCCCGGCAATGCGACCGATCATCGCGCCGCACTCACCGCGCGCGCCAGTCGCCCCGCCGTCTGGGCGTGAAAGGCATGACAAATCGCAATGGCCAGGGCATCGGCGGCATGTGGGCCGGCAATCACCACGCCGGGCAGTTGCATCCGCACCATGTGATCGACCTGCACCTTGGCGGCGTGGCCCACACCCACAACTGTTTTCTTCACCGTATTCGGCGCATACTCCCCCACTGACAGCCCCGCCTGGGCCGGCACCAACAGGGCAATGGCGCGCGCCTGGCCCAGTTTCAAAGTTGCCGCGCCATCCTTGTTCACAAAGGTCTGTTCCACCGCGGCCGCATCAGGGGCATACTGGCGCACCACCGCAGTCAACTGTGCGTACAGCGCCAACAGCCGCACCGACAGCTCATCGCCCCCCTGTGACGTACATTGACCGTTCGCCACATGGCGCAGCCGTGGACCATCGACATCAATCACCCCCCACCCCAGGCTGCGCAGCCCCGGATCAATTCCCAATACCCGCATGGCCTGTCCTGCTCTTGTTGGTTTAATGCGTCTTAGCACGAAACGCGAACACAGGCCAAGCGGCACCGCAAAACGCCGATGACGCAAGGGCAGTTGGTTCAAGGGCGGCAAACCGCCGATCATCTGCAAAATGATTAAATATATTTTTACACATTTACATGCGGTTACCGAACATTACCGTCATGCGCGCCGCGCATAGGGGCCATGCAAAGACACCCGGTTGCGTGTTTCAATTCCGCCTACTATTTGCGCAATCTGCATCGCTTCAACTCATTCTCCTAGAAAGCCGCCCCAATGACCACCCTGTACCAAAACCGCGCCTCCACCGTTGCCGGTTCTACCAACAACAGTTTTTTTGCAAATCTGATCTCGTCCGTCGCCGCATGGAACAACCAGCGCGTGACCCGCAAATCGCTGTCGCGCCTGACTGACCGTGAGCTTGACGATATCGGCCTCGTCCGTGGTGACATCAGCCGTATGTAATTCAGACCACTCCAGCGAAAAAGGCCGCCAAGGGTTTTCCCATGGCGGCCTTTTCTCGTTTAACGGCACGGCTATTTCAGAAGCGGGCGAATATATTCCGCCAGCATCACCGTCAAGGGATCAGCCTGCATCACCCATGCGCCCGCCTGCTCCACCGCCCCCCCCTCGCCCAGCTTCGAAACCCGTTCGCCATAGGTCTGCGCACCATCCTGCACCAACATCAGGGCCTTTGCCCCGAACAGCAGGACAAATATGATGGACAACCCACGAAACGGAATGCCGGTGCCACCCCGCCGCGGCCGCACTGTAAGCAATCCATCGGGCCCGATTTCAAATTCGCCACCTCGACGCACAATTCTGTGGCGGGTGCGCAGAATTTGACGACTGCGCCTTGAAAAAGACGGGTTGGGTGAAAAAGACATAACAAGCCTCCTTGTGAAATCTCCCCCGGCCAACATTACAATTTTGCGTTGGCCATCAGGCAAATGGGTGATGATTTTATTCCAATCTTCACAAATGTAACTCAATTCCTTGATCGTTCGCCATTGGATTCAAACATTCAAAGCAGCCAGGAATGGCCAAAGACCAATGTTTTTCACGCCATAGCGTCAAATCAGGAATATAAAGGAATGATAAAACTGCGCCGCTTGCGGATCAGGTCAGCAATCTGACGAAGGCAGTTGTTACGGCGTCAAGCTGCATCAGCGAGGCAGCGGCATGGTCAACGACGCTGCCTGCCTGCAATGCGGCGATACCCGCACTGTAAAAGGCTTCGCCCATCGCAAGAAGCATCATTGCCTTTGCAAGGCTCAGAACCATCAGGGCGCACAGCGCGATGGCCAGTGTCGTCTGACCGGGGCGCCGCACCCGCGCGACCGCCATTCCATCGCTGATCAAGGTCATTCCGGCGGCACCGGCAACGGTGGCGTTGTTAACGGTAATCAAACGCGCCGTCTGGGAAATCATTATTGACATGGCAGTGTCTCAATTCGCTATCGGCCCCCACCGATCCGGCCATTTATAGCCCAGAATGTGGCGGGATTAGGGCAGATGCAATGGATTGAAACCAAATTGGCGGAAAATTGGCCGCACCGCCCCGCAATATCACTTTGCACGCGCGCAATACCGCCCTTTTTGTCGTATTGAGTCAAAAAAGGAAACAGCCAATACCGAATGGCCAAGCAACCGTGCCTTTTCCCTGCCCCATTCCCCAACCTGCACGGAATCAGCTGCGCGTCATCGTCAATGTCGCCCAGTCACCAATGTCTTCGCGGTGACGCAGGCCGAACCCGTTGGCGCTGTAAACCGACATCACCTCATCCGCCTGCTCGACCAGCAGCCCGGACAATATGATGTGACCGCCCGGCGCAACCGAATCGGCCATCGCCGGCGCGAGGTCGATCAGCGGCCCTTTCAGGATATTGGCAAAGACCAGATCAAACGGCGCCGCCGCCGCAAGTGTCGGGTGGTCAAACCCCGCCGCCTCGACACAGATCACCCGGTCGGCCAAACCGTTCACCGCCGCGTTTGCCTCGGCCACCTCGACCGCAACCGGGTCAATGTCGCTTGCCAGCACGCGCCGGGGCCAGACCGCTGCCGCCGCCATCGCCAGAACGGCCGTTCCACAGCCGACATCGGCCACGTTCATCGCCTCGACACCTTCGTCGATCAGCCGGTCCAGCGCCCGCAAACAGCCCAGGGTCGTGCCATGATGGCCAGTGCCAAAGGCCATGGCCGCCTCGATCAACAGCGGCACACCCACATCCGGCACCTTGTCGGCATCGTGGCTGCCATAGACAAAGAACCGCCCCGCGCGCACCGGCACCAGTTCGCGCCGCACCTTGGCCACCCAATCGGTTTCAGGCAGTTCGCTGACTGCGAAGGGCCGCGCACCATAGGCGGCCGCCATCAGGCTCAGCGCTACATCGTCGGGCGGTGCGGTGAAATATCCGCCAACCTCCCACAGCCCCGAGCCGTCTTCCATCTCGAACACACCCACCCCTTCAGGGGCCGGGTCCATTTCTTCCAGCATTTCAGCCAGATCGCGGGCCTTGTCACCATCGGCAAGGGTTGTCAGGGCGGTGAATGTGGTCATGTCGGCCTCCGGTCCAGGGTTCGGGTCCGCTTAGCCCCCTCACCGCAAACCGTCAATCCGGCCGCTGTCGTGGGTTTTCGACGCTTCAGACGACCAAAGCCTCGGCCTGTTGTGACCCCACGCCGAACACCCGCTTGTAGCGCGCGATCTCTGGTGCCGGCCCCATCGCCTTGTTCGGGTTGTCCGACAGCTTGACCGTCGGTCGCCCGTTGGCGCTGACCGCCTTGCAGACCAGCGAAAACGGCGCCAGCCCATCGTCCGGCACCAACCCGCGGAAATCATTGGTCAGCAAGGTGCCCCAGCCGAACGAAACCCGGACCCGGCCGTTGAACTGTGCCTGCAACTGGATGATCCGCCCGACATCCAGACCATCGGAAAAGATCACCAGCTTTTCACGCGGATCTTCGCCCCGCTCCCGCCACCACTTGATTGCGGCTTCTGCCGCCGTGGCCGGATCACCGGAATCGATCCGGATGCCGGTCCACCCGGCCAGCCAGTCGGGCGCGCCCGACAGAAACCCGGCACTGCCATAGGTATCGGGCAGGATGATCCGCAGGTTGCCGTCATGTTCCTCCTGCCAGTCGGCCAGCACATCATAGGGCGCCTGCCGCAACGCCGTGTCGTCCTGCGCCAGCGCGGAATAGACCATCGGCAATTCGTGGGCGTTGGTTCCGATCGCCTCAACCTCGCGTTTCTTGGCGATCATACAGTTGCTGGTGCCAACGAATTTATCGCCCAGCCCTTCCTGCATTGTCTGCACACACCAGTCCTGCCACAGGAAAGAATGGCGCCGTCGGGTGCCAAAATCGGCCAACCGCAGATCGGGCACATCGCGCAGCGCTTCGACCTTTTCCCACAGCTTGGTCATCGCCCGCGCATAGAGCACCTGCAATTCAAACCGCCCCATTCCCGCGAGCACCCGGCGCGACCGCAGTTCCATCAGAACTGCAAGGGCCGGGATTTCCCACAGCATCACTTCAGGCCACTTGCCCTCGAACGTCAATTCATACTGTCCATCGCGTTTTTCCAGATGATAGGGCGGCAGGCGCAGCGCCTCGAACCAATCCATGAATTCGGGCGTGAACATCTGCCGCTTGCCGTAAAAAGTGTTGCCACGCATCCATGTGTTTTCGCCCCGGCTGAGACGCAGCGACCGGATATGATCCAACTGTTCGCGCAACTCACCCTCGTCGATCAGATCGGCCAGACGGATGGATGTGGTGCGGTTGATCAGCGAAAACGTCACCCTTGTGTCGGGCTTGTTGCGAAACACCGACTGGCACATCAACAGCTTGTAGAAATCGGTGTCGATCAGGGACCGGACGATCGGATCGATCTTCCATTTGTGGTTCCAGACACGGGTGGCAATATCGACCATGGGACAAATCCTTGAACGGCACAGTCTCTTTTGAACCAGCCGGGGGGTTGGGGCAAGGGCCCGGCGTGGGGTAGGCGATCAGTGGCGGATATTGAGTATTTATACAAAGAAGAAACACCGCCTGTCGCTTCTTCTTTGCATAAATACTCATTCTTTCCATGCGAACCGAGGCGTGCCGCCCATTCGGCTTGGCAAATCCGCGACCCGGCGCTATCGGGTTGGGCAGATCAGCACGGGGGCGAAAAATGGCGGCGAAGGTTTTCATCGACGGCGAAGTCGGTACGACGGGGTTGCAAATCCGCGAACGCCTGATGGGGCGGCGCGACCTGACGCTGATCTCATTGCCCGAGGCGCGGCGCAAGGATGCGGGTGCGCGGGCCGCAGCATTGGCCGAGGCCGATGTGGCGATTCTGTGCCTGCCCGACGAGGCCGCGCGCGAAGCCGTGGCGCTGTGCGCCGATCACGACACCCGCCTGATCGACGCCAGCACCGCCCACAGAGTCGATCCCGCATGGGTGTTCGGTTTCCCGGAAATGACGGCAGGTCAGGCGGCACTGGTGGCGGCTGCATCACGGGTCAGCAACCCGGGCTGTTACTCCACCTGCGCCATCGCGCTGTTGCGCCCGCTGCGCGCGGCGGGGTTGATCGGGGCCAATCTGCCGGTGTCGATCTTCGGCATCTCGGGATATTCCGGCGGTGGCAAGGCGATGATTGCGGAATTCGAACACGGCGAAGCGGCCGGCAGTTTCATCTATGCCACCACCCAGGCGCACAAGCACCTGCCCGAGATCCGACGTTATGGCCATTTGGACGTTCTGCCGATCTTTGTACCCTCGGTCGGTCAATTCGCACAGGGCATGGTGGTGCAGATCCCGTTGCACCCGGAGCAGTTCACGGGCTTGATGACCGATCTGCACGCGGCGCTGGCAGACCATTACAGCGAAGGTTTCGTTTCCGTCCGGGCGCTGGGTGACAATCCGGCACGCGAAATGCCCCAGGCCCTGAACGGCACCAACCGGCTGGAGCTGGCGGTGCTGGGTGACGCGGCGACGGGGCGGGTGGTGCTGTCGGCGACGCTCGACAATCTGGGCAAGGGCGCCTCGGGGGCCGCGGTGCAGAACCTGAACCTGATGTTGGGGCTGCCTGCCGACAGCGGACTGGTCTAGGGCGCTGCGCCGATGAAAACGGCGCTGGTGATCGGCGGCGGGCCGGCGGGGCTGATGGCGGCGGGTGAACTGGCGCGCGCCGGGCTGGGCGTCATCCTGGCCGAACAGATGCCGACCGTGGGGCGCAAATTTCTGATGGCGGGCAAGTCCGGTCTGAACCTGACAAGGGATGAAGCCACCGATGCCCTGATCGATCACTATGGCGGCGCGGCACCGATCACCGGCGCCTTGCGCGACTTTGACGCAACCGCAGTGCAGGACTGGGCGCGCGGGCTGGGCCAGGAAATTTTCACCGGCAGCACCGGGCGGGTGTTTCCGGTGGCGATGAAGGCATCGCCGCTGTTGCGCGCGTGGCTGGCCGAGCTGCGGCAGCTTGGCGTAAACTTGCGCACCCGGTGGCGCTGGACCAGCTGGTCGAGCGGTGGATTTTCCTTTGACACGCCTGAGGGTGCACGGATGATTGCCCCCGATGTCTGCGTTCTGGCGCTGGGCGGGGCAAGCTGGGCGCGGCTGGGGTCGGATGGTGTCTGGAGCGACCTGGTTGCACGGCAGGGGGTGGCGACAGTGCCCTTTGCCGCGTCGAACGCCGGGCTTGGGGTGGACTGGTCGCCCGCCATGGCCCGGGTCTTCGGGGTTCCGGTGAAAGGCACGGCGATCCGGGCCGGGACAGTCGTGCACCGGGGCGAATTCGTGATTTCGGCGCGCGGGCTGGAAGGTGGCGGAATATATGGCCTGTCGGCAGCGGTGCGTACCGGTATACCGCTGACCCTCGACCTAATGCCCGACTGGAGCGCTGCGCGGGTCGCCGAACGGATCGCGCGACCCCGCGCCAAGGACAGCCTGAGCAATCATTTACGCAAGGCGCTGCGGCTTGATCCGGCGCGCCTGGCCCTGTTGCAAGAGTTCGCCCGCCCCCTGCCGGAAGGCCCGCACCTGGCCACGCTGATCAAGGCGCTGCCGCTGCGGCACAGCGGGCTGCGCCCGCTGGATGAGGCGATTTCCACCGTTGGAGGCGTGGGAGCGGGCGCGCTGGACGCCGCGTTGATGCTGTACGCCCATCCGGGTGTTTTCGTTGCCGGCGAAATGATCGACTGGGACGCGCCCACCGGGGGTTATCTGATTACCGGCTCTCTGGCGACGGGGCGCTGGGCGGGGCGTCATGCGGCGGCGTTCGCGCTGGCCAAGGGATGACAGCCGCAGGGCAGAGCACGCGGCATTGATCCGATCTGCCCGGCATGTCGAGAAACAGGTTTTGATCGTCGCACGACCGTGGAATACCGCTGTATACTGGAAACCTGCCCGAGATTGCCGTCATGACCCGCCTTGCCACGCTTTATGATCACCGGATAGCCACCGGCGCACTGCACGACGACCCGGTGCAGCGCGCGATATTGCCCGAATTCGAAAGACTGCGCGCCGAGCTGGCCAGGCCACTGAAGAAGAGCAAGTTATTTTCCCGCCGCCATCCCGCGCCGATCAAGGGGTTGTATCTGTGGGGCGGCGTCGGGCGGGGCAAATCCATGATGATGGATTTGTTCTTTGCATCGCTGGAAACCCCGCACAAACGCCGGGTGCATTTTCACGCCTTCATGCAAGAGGTGCACCGCGGCATGATTGCCGCCCGCAAACAGGCGGTGGATGACGCGCTGGAACCTGTGGCGAAGGATCTGATCGAGGGCGTTCGGCTGTTGTGCCTCGATGAAATGCAGATCACCGACATCACCGATGCGATGATCGTCGGGCGGTTGTTCGAAATGCTGATCAAGGC
This sequence comes from Rhodobacterales bacterium, assembly GCA_009992615.1. Taxonomy (GTDB): domain Bacteria; phylum Pseudomonadota; class Alphaproteobacteria; order Rhodobacterales; family Rhodobacteraceae; genus Oceaniglobus. The sequence continues at coordinate 7,207 of JAACVA010000085.1, read as the reverse complement.
CGGCGTCGTGGTGGTGACCACATCGAACCGGCCGCCGGACGATCTGTACAAGAATGGCCTGAACCGACAGCTGTTTGTGCCGTTCATCGACTTTCTCAAGGATCATCTGGCGATCCGGGAACTGGCCGCTGCGAAGGATTACCGCCAGGATCGTCTGACCGGGGCCGAGGTGTATTTCAGCCCCGCCGACGGCGAGGCCCGGGCAGCCATGGACCGCCTTTGGAGCAATCTGGCCACCGCAGATGTGGCACCCCTGACCCTGAACGTGCAGGGGCGTCAGGTCGAGTTGCCGCAATTCTCTGGCGGGGTGGCGCGCGCGACGTTTTGGGATTTGTGCGGCAAGCCTCTGGGCGCGGCGGATTACCTGGCGGTGGCGGCGGCGGTGCGGATCCTGTTGCTGGATGGCATCCCGCGCCTGAGCAGCGACAATTACAACGAGGCCAAGCGGTTCGTCACGCTGGTCGATGCGCTGTACGAGGCACGGGTGCTGCTTATCTGTTCCGCCGCCGATGCGCCAGAACGGCTGTATCTGGAAGGTGCGGGATCGTTCGAGTTCGAGCGCACCGCATCGCGCCTGCGCGAGATGCAAAGCGCGGATTGGGGCGCCTGACCACTTGGCCGGGCACATGTGGCGGGCGTGCGCCTCCGGCGGGAGTATTTTTACAAAGAAGAAACACCGGCGGGGGGTCAGCCGTTTTCGCGCAGGATGCGCCCGGCAAGATAGAGCGAGCCGCAGATCAGGATCCGTGCCTTGGGGGACCGGCTGGTGATCCTGCGGATCGCCTCTGCGGGGTTGGCGGCAGTGATGGCGCGGATCTGCGCGGCGACGGCGGCGGCGCAGGTGGTGTCGGCAGGCAGCGTGTTGGCCTCGTCTGGGATGTCAACGGCGTACAGGTGGGTGACGTGAGGCGCCAACGGGCGCAGGAAACCGGCGATGTCCTTGGTGTTCAGCATACCGCAGATCAGGTGGGTTTCTGCCTGTGGCATCGCCGCGAGGGTCGCGGCCAGGGCAGCGCCCGCCGCCGGGTTGTGACCACCATCAAGCCAAAGTTCGGCGCCACCCGCCAGATCGACCAGCGGCCCGGATTTCAGGCGTTGCATCCGGGCGGGCCAATGGGCGCGGGTCACCGCCGCCTCGCAGGCGGCACTGTCGCAGCCGAGCTGGCGCAAGGCGGCCAGGGCGGTGCCGGCATTGTCAAACTGGTGTGGGCCCGGCAGCTTGGGGGCGGGCAGGTCCAGCAGGCCGGTATCGTCCGTGAAGATCAGACGACCGGCTTCGCGGGTGACGTGCCAGTGTTGGCCATGGGTGATCAGCGGCGCAGACAGCCGGGCCGCGCGGGCTTCGATCACCTCTAGCGCGGCGGCCTCCTGCCGCGCGACGATGCAGGGCACGGCGCGTTTGAGGATACCGCCCTTTTCCCCCGCGATTTCCGGCAGGGTGTCGCCCAGATACTGCTGATGGTCGATGGATACGGGGGTGATCACCGTCAGCAGCGGTTTTTCGACCACATTTGTCGCGTCCAGTCGCCCGCCCAGGCCCACTTCAAGCAGGGTGTAATCGGCGGGGGTGCGCGCAAATGCCAACAAGGCGGCGCAGGTGGTAATTTCGAAATAGGTGATCGGCGCGGCGTCATTGACCGCGTGGCATTCGTCCAGCACAGCGGTCAGGTGATCTTCGGAAATCAGCGCACCCGCAAGGCGGATGCGTTCGTGAAACCGCGCCAGATGCGGCGAGGTATAGGCATGAACCCGGTGCCCCGCCTGTTCCAGCCCGGCGCGGATCATTGCCTGGGTGCTGCCCTTGCCATTGGTGCCGGCGATGTGGATCACCGGCGGCAGATCACGTTCGGGATGGCCGAGACGGGCCAGAAGCCGCCACATCCGATCCAGCGTCAGGTCGATGATCTTGGGGTGCAGCGCCATCATACGCGCAAGGATGGCGTCGGAACCTGGTGTCATGGCTGTGCCCTCAGGGGGTGGTGGTTTCGATCTCGGGCACGGCTTCGATGGGAACCGGTTCGGGGGCAGGCAGATCGCCCTTGACCGCCGGGGCCAGGCCCAGCAGCAGTCGGGTGATCGTGATCAGCTCACCGCGCATCTGGCCCCGAGGCGTTACCCGGTCCAGCATCCCGTGATCCAGCAGGTATTCGGCGCGCTGGAACCCTTCGGGCAGCTTTTCGCGGATCGTCTGTTCGATCACCCGCGGGCCTGCGAAACAGATCAGCGCGTTCGGCTCGGCGATGTGCACATCGCCCAACATGGCATAGCTTGCGGTGACGCCGCCGGTGGTGGGATGGGTCAGCACGACGATATAGGGCAGGCCCGCCTCTTTCAGCATTTCGACCGCCACGGTGGTGCGCGGCATCTGCATCAACGACAGAATGCCTTCCTGCATCCGTGCGCCGCCCGCGGCGGAAAACAGGATCAGCGGGCGGTTCAGATCCACTGCGCGTTGAGCAGCGGCGATGATTGCGTTGCCGACATACATTCCCATGGACCCGGCCATGAAGCTGAAATCCTGACAGGCGGCGACAATCGGGGTGCGGCCGATTTCACCCTCGGCAACCAGCATCGCCTCTTTCTCGCCTGTTTCCTTCTGGGCCGCTTTCAAGCGGTCGGGATATTTCTTCTGATCGCGGAATTGCAGCGGATCGGCCAGCGGAACAGGCACCGCCACCTCAGAGAAAATACCGCCATCGAACAATGCCGTGAACCGGGCACGCGGGCTGATCGGCATGTGGTGATCGCAGGACGAGCAGACGTTAAGGTTGTCCGAAAGTTCGCGGTGGAAAAGCATGGTGCCGCATTCCGGGCATTTGGTCCACAGGTTCTCGGGCACCTCGCGCCGCGAGAACAGCGAGTTGATCTTGGGGCGGACATAGTTCGAGATCCAGTTCATCGGTGGCACCTTTTCACGCGTGCCGATGACATAAGCCGCACCCGGCCGGATTGCAATCAGGCCAGGCAGGCGTGGTTCTTCAACAACGCCTTCGGCGAGAGTATTTGGTGCAAGAAGATGTCAGGCCCGATTGCGCCGCAGCAACCGGCGCAGCAGCGCCCAGGCGATCAGCAGCAGCGCCAGATCGCCAAACATCAGCAGGCGCGCCACGTCTGTATTGTCCGCGCCATAGGGCGTCTGCATCAGCGACAGGCCGGTGATCGTTCCCTTGGTCGAGATGAAAAGGATTGCCACGGCGTTGTTGGCAAAGTGAAACCCCCAGGCCGCGCCCAGACTGCCGGTGCGCGCCGTCAGATCGCCCGCCGCAAGGCCGAACAGCGCCGCTGCCGCGACCACGATCCACACATTGCCACCGGCCGTGCCCGGATCGAAATGCACCGCACCAAAGGCAAGGGCAGGCAGGATCAGCCAGACCACCGGGCTGCGGAACCGCGCGGCCAACTGCTGCATCAGATAGCCACGAAAAGCCATTTCTTCGGCCATCGTCTGAATCGCCACACCCAGCAGAGCCAGCGGCAGCAGTTTTGCCCAGCGCCAGGGATCAAGGTTGGGGTCCGGCGTGAACTGGGTGCGCCACAAAAGATAGCCAACCCCGTAAACCGCCAGAACCACCGCCGCCGCCACGGCGAAATCGCGCCTGACCTGCCCGCGCGGCCCGAACAGCGACGCCGCACGCCGCCGGTGCAACAGCCGCACGGCCAGCACCGCACCCAGCGCCATGCCCACGAAGCTGAACAGCAGGGTCAGCGTGGCGCGTGGGGTGTCGGGTTGTTGCAGGCCGCGCGCCACCGCCAGCGCGGTCTCGCCGCCGCGCAGCAGCCAGGCGAAGCCCAGAGGCGCCAAGGTGAACAGCATCGCACAGGCCGCGATCAGCACCACCCCCAGCACCAGTCGCCAGACTTGTGGCGCCACGCGGGCCGAAAAGATGAACCTGTCAAAGGGTGTCTTGCGCATCGGCCTGCCTGATTTCCCCGGCACGCTATCGGGTGCGCGCAGGCAGAGCAATCAGTCTTGTGAAAAACCGCCCGCTCGCCTATTCCAAACGGCAACAGATGCTTAGGGAGGCCGCCATGCGATCAGGCAAAACCGACAAATCCAAACTGCCCAGCCGCCATGTAACCGAGGGCCCGTCACGCGCGCCGCACCGGTCGTATTACTATGCCATGGGGCTGGACGAGGCGCAGATCAACCAGCCGTTCGTGGGTGTCGCCACCTGCTGGAACGAAGCGGCACCTTGCAACATTTCCCTCAGCCGTCAGGCCCAGGCGGTGAAGCTGGGGGTCATGGCGGCCGGCGGCACGCCACGCGAATTCACCACGATCACCGTCACCGATGGCATCGCCATGGGGCACGAGGGAATGCGCAGTTCACTGGCCAGCCGCGAGGCGATTGCCGATACCGTGGAACTGACGATGCGCGGCCATTGCTATGACGCCATCGTCGGGCTGGCCGGGTGCGACAAATCCCTGCCGGGGATGATGATGGCGATGATCCGGCTGAACACGCCCTCTGTTTTTCTGTATGGCGGGTCGATCCTGCCGGGCAAGGTGCCCGCCGGCGCCGATGTGCCCGCCGATTTCGCCAGCCGCGATCTGACCGTGCAGGACATGTTCGAGGCGGTGGGACGGCACCAGAACGGCACCCTGTCCGAGGCCGCGCTGACCATCCTCGAACGCGTCGCCTGCCCCAGCGCGGGCGCCTGTGGCGGCCAATTCACTGCCAACACCATGGCCTGTGTGAGTGAGGCGATCGGCCTGGCGCTGTTCAACTCGTCGGGTGCCCCCGCGCCCTATGAGTCGCGCGATCAATATGCCCAGGCCAGCGGTCAGGCAGTGATGAACCTGATCGAAAAGAACATCCGCGCCCGCGATATCGTGACGCGGCAATCACTGGAAAATGCCGCCCGTGTGGTGGCGGCAACAGGCGGATCGACCAATGCCGGGCTGCACTTGCCGGCCATGGCGCATGAGGCGGGAATCGACTTCTTTCTCGAAGATGTTTGTGAAATTTTCAAGGACACGCCCTATTTTGTCGATCTGAAGCCGGGCGGCGCCTATGTGGCCAAGGATCTGTACGATGCCGGCGGCCTGCCGGTGGTGATGAAGGAACTGCGCAAGGCCGGCCTGATCCACGAGGATTGCATGACCGCTTCGGGCCGCAGCATCGGCGAAGAGCTGGACCTGATCACCCGCGAGGCCGACGGAAAGGTGATCCACGCGATCAGCAACCCGATCAGCCAGACCGGCGGCGTCGTGGGTCTGAAGGGCAATCTGGCCCCCGAAGGCGCCATCGTGAAGGTTGCGGGCATGAGCGCCGGAGAACAGGTGTTCAGCGGCCCCGCCCGAGTCTTCGAATGCGAGGAAGACGCATTTGCCGCCGTGCAGGCGCGCACCTACAAGGAAGGCGAGGTCATCGTGATCCGCAACGAGGGCCCCGCGGGCGGGCCGGGGATGCGCGAAATGTTGTCCACCACCGCCGCACTGTCGGGGCAGGGCATGGGCAAGAAGGTGGCGTTGATCACAGATGGCAGGTTCTCGGGCGCGACGCGGGGGTTCTGCGTCGGCCATGTCGGGCCAGAGGCGGCGCTGGGCGGGCCGATTGCCCTGGTCAGGACCGGCGACATCATCACCCTGAACGCCCGCACTGGCGAATTGTCCTTCGATGTGTCGGACGAGGAGATCGAAAAACGACGCGGCGAATGGAACGGCCCGAGCGAAACCCTGTATGGCAGCGGCGCATTGTGGAAATACGCCCAGTTGGTCGGCCCAACCTTCAAGGGCGCCGTGACCCATCCGGGCGCCGAGGCCGAGCGCCACGTTTACATGGATCTGTAACCGAAACCGCGGGGCAATTCCTTGCCGCGCGGCAACCTTGGCCCGGTGTGAACGGGCAAGGGTGACAGAAAGGGCACGATGAACAACCGGCTGATCCTCAAGCTTGGCCATATGTTCGACACCCGCGTGGTGCGGCGTTGGTCGCGGCTGGCCGATGAGGCGGCAACGCTGGATCTGGCCAACCTGCGCCGCCTGCGCGACAAGGCAGACGCCCTGCGTCGGCGGGTCGAACGGATTTTACACGCCGCCGACGGCCGCCTGGCCCTGCCCCACATCGGCAGTACCGCGATCCAGAAACCTTTGGGCACCGACTGGGCCTATCGGCCCGAGCCGTGGCGCGGGGCCTTGCCCCTGCCGGGGCAGGTGGCCGTGGAAAACCGCACGCAGATCGGGCGCGAAACGACAATTTTTCACGATTGCAGAATATCCGAGCTGACCTATCGCCAGCTGCGCAACCTGCGCGAAGAGGATCTGGCGCCCTTCGGACTGCGGCTGGATGTGTTCCGGTTTGACGGATCGTTCCTGTCGCTGGTCATCGACCTGCCCCCCGACGCAGCACTTGGGCTGGAAAAGCGCCATATCATCCAGCTGGACACGATCCTGGAGATCGAGAAACCGTTGGAGATTTTTGCCCGCCTGAACGTGCGTCATGGGCCGAACACCGAACAAATCGTGCGCGAACTACCGCTGCGGGCGGATGCGCAGAGGGTGGAATTTGATCTGGCCTATACCCGGTTGAATGAAAAGCGGGTCGAAAAGATCTGGCTGGACCTGATCTTTGAGGGCGCAGAGATGAATCAGATCACCCTGCGCGACCTGACGTTGACCCGCCGCCCCCGCGCCGAAGTGTAACTGCCCCGGATTTCCCTGATGCCTGACCTGAACCTGACCGCGACGCGCATTGTCCGAGGCACCTGGGAAGGGGTCGTCAGCCGTGACACGGGCGATGGGGCTGCGCCGCAGATTGCCGTCACCCATCTGGGCCAGCCGCTGAGCGGGATCACAGCGACCGCCGATCCCATGCATCCCGGCCAATGGCATGTGCGCATGCCGATCCCCGCCGCCGCGCTGTCGGACGGGGTGCAGACCTTTCTGATTCTCGACACGGCGAGCGATCAACAGATCGGCGCCTTTTCCATCGCGATGGGCGACCTGTTGGAGGGCGATATTCGAGCCGAGGTAGAACTGTTGCGGGCAGAGCTGGACATGCTGAAGCGAGCGTTCCGGCGGCATTGCGTGGAAACGGCCTGATGCGCGCCTTTGGCAAGTGGGCTCAGGGGGCGCTGCCCCCTCGCCGCTGCGCGGCTCACCCCCGAGGTATTTCAGGCAAGAAAGAGCAATGACGCGGCGTTCGGGTTGGCGCAGACCGCGATATGGGCGCATGGGACATGGGACATGGGACATGGGAGGCATG
>JAACVA010000039.1:3128-4946 GCA_009992615.1 Rhodobacterales bacterium | reverse complement strand
CCTCATGAAGCTGAACTCGGCGCTGTACCTCGACAAGGGGGGGGCCGTTCCCGAGGTGACACCGGACGATTTGCAGCGGTATTCCGCCGGCCTGATCTGTCTGTCCGGGGGGCCGGATGGGCCGGTGGGGCGGATCTTGCAGGCGGGGCAGGGTGCCCGCGCGCAGGCGTTGATGGCGCGGCTGGCGGCGATATATCCGGGGCGGCTGTATGTCGAGTTGCAGCGCCATCCCGGCGAGGATGGCCGCGCGCCCGAGGCAGAGCGGCTGACCGAACAGGGGCTGGTGGAAATGGCCTATGCCCTGGATCTGCCCCTTGTGGCGACGAACGACGTGTATTTCCCGAAGGCGGCGATGTATGAGGCGCATGATGCGCTGATCTGTATTGCGGAGGGCGCCTATGTCGATCAGCAAGAGCCGCGCAGGCGGTTGACGCCGCAGCATTATTTCAAGTCACAAACCGAAATGGCGGCGCTGTTTGCCGATCTGCCCGAGGCGATCGCGAACACCGTGGAAATCGCCCGCCGCTGTGCCGTCAAGGCGGAACGCCGTGCGCCGATCCTGCCGCGTTTCGCCGAGAACGAGGTGGCCGAATTGCGCCGCCAGGCCCAGGAAGGGCTGATCGCGCGGTTGAAGGTGATTCCCCATGCCGCGCCGGTCGAGGATTATGAAAAGCGGCTGGAATTCGAGTTGGGCATCATCGAGGGCATGGGCTTTCCCGGCTATTTCCTGATCGTGGCCGACTTCATCAAATGGGCCAAGGATCACGACATTCCGGTGGGGCCGGGCCGCGGATCGGGGGCCGGGTCGCTTGTCGCCTATGCGCTGACCATCACCGATCTCGATCCGCTGCGATACAGCCTGCTGTTCGAGCGGTTCCTGAACCCCGAACGGGTGTCGATGCCCGACTTCGACATCGATTTCTGCATGGACCGCCGCGAAGAGGTGATCCGCTATGTGCAGGGCAAATATGGCCGCGACAAGGTGGGGCAGATCATAACCTTTGGTGCGCTGTTGTCCAAGGCGGCGATACGCGACGTGGGCCGGGTATTGCAGATGCCCTATGGCCAGGTTGATCGTTTGTCCAAGATGATCCCGGTCGAGGGGGTGAAACCCGTCAGCATCGAAAAGGCGCTGGCGGATGAGCCGCGCCTGCGCGAAATGGCGCGGGACGAAGAGGTGGTGAAACGGCTGCTGGACTATGGCCAGCAGGTCGAGGGGCTGTTGCGCAACGCCTCGACCCACGCCGCCGGGGTGGTGATCGGTGATCGGCCTTTGGATGAGCTGGTGCCGCTGTATCAAGACCCCCGGTCGGACATGCCGGCGACGCAGTTCAACATGAAATGGGTGGAACAGGCCGGATTGGTCAAGTTCGACTTTCTGGGCCTGAAGACGCTGACGGTGATCCAGAACGCGGTCGATCTGATCCTCGGCGGTGGCCGGCCCCTGCATACGCGGGCGGACGGGACGAAGTTGTACCAGCCGCCTGAAGGGGGCGAGAACGACATCAACCTGATCCCGCTGGATGACAAGGCCAGTTACGATCTGTACGCCAGCGCCAAGACGGTGGCGGTGTTCCAGGTGGAAAGCTCGGGCATGATGGATGCCCTGCGCCGGATGAAACCCACCTGCATCGAGGATATCGTGGCGCTGGTGGCATTGTACCGACCGGGGCCGATGGAGAACATTCCCACCTATTGCGAAGTGAAGAACGGGGTGCGCGATCTGGAATCGATCCACCCCAGCATCGACCATATCCTGAAGGAAACCCAAGGCATCATCGTGTACCAGGAACAGGTGATGGAGATCGCCCAGGTGAT
>JAACVA010000039.1:0-3091 GCA_009992615.1 Rhodobacterales bacterium | reverse complement strand
CGCGCCATGGGCAAGAAAATCGCGGCCGAGATGGCCAAGGAACGCCCCAAGTTCGAATCCGGTGCCAAGGCCAATGGCGTGGACAAGAAGAAGGCGACCGAGGTTTTCGACCTTCTGGAAAAATTCGCCAACTATGGGTTCAACAAATCCCACGCGGCCGCCTATGCGGTGGTGTCGTACCAGACCGCCTGGCTCAAGGCGAACCACCCGGTTGAATTCATGGCCGGGGTGATGAATTGCGACATCCACCTGACAGACAAGTTGGCGGTATACGCCGAAGAGGTGCGGCGGGGGCTGTCCATCGGTATTATCCCACCGTGTGTCAATCGATCCGCCGCGACCTTTACGGTGAAGGACGGACAGCTTGTCTATGCCCTTGGCGCGCTGAAGAACGTCGGCGTCGAGGCGATGAAGATCATCACCGGGGCGCGGGGCGACAAAGCCTTTGTCACCCTGTTCGACATGGCGCGTCGCGCCGATTTGAAACGTGTGGGCAAGCGTCCGCTTGAAATGCTGGCCCGCGCCGGGGCCTTCGATCAGCTTGATCCCAATCGCCGCCGGGTGCTGGACAGTCTGGATGCGCTGGTCAACTATTCCGCCGCGATTCACGATCAAAAATCCAGCAACCAGGTGTCGCTGTTTGGTGAGGCGGGCGACGATCTGCCCGAACCGCGCCTTTCGCCTGTGGCGGATTGGCTGCCCGCCGAAAAGCTGGCCGAGGAACACAAGGCGGTTGGATTTTACCTGTCCGGTCATCCGCTGGATGATTATATGGCGGCCCTGAAGCGCAAGAAGGTGACGACGTTGGCTGAACTGACGCTGGACGTGGCACGCGGCCCGCGGATGGCGAAACTGGCCGGCGCCGTTGCCAGCAAGCAAGAGCGTAAATCGGCCAAGGGCAACCGTTTTGCCTTTGTGCAGCTGTCCGATCCCACGGGGTTGTACGAGATCACGCTGTTTTCCGACGTGCTGGAAAAATGCCGCGACCATCTGGAGCCGGGCATGAACGTTGTGGTCACCGTCGAGGCGACGTTCGAATCGGAACAGTTGAAACTGCTGGCCCGTGGGGTGGCACCCATCGACGTGGCGGTGGCCGATGCGGGGGGCGCCGGGTTGCGGGTGTTCGTGGACGAGGAACAGGCGGTGGCCGCCGTCGCCTCGGTGCTGCAACGGGCCATGGCGGATCAGAAGATCCGGTCGCGCGGGCCGGTTCAGCTGTGCCTGATGCATCCCGGCCTGCCCGGTGAGGTCGAGGTGAACCTTGGAAGCGACTTTCCGGTGACGCCACAGATCAAAGGCGCGATCAAATCCCTGGGCGGGGTTATTACGGTTGAGGATATCTGACGATGACACCGCTGCGCCCCTGGTTTCTGGCCCTTTTTGGCGCCGTGTTGCTGTTCGGGTGTGCTGCGCCTGAACCGCCAGCGGGCGGTTCGCCGGTGCAAGACGCGGCTGTCGCCGAGGCTGAACCGGCGGACACGGACAACGCCGATGCGGGCATCCCGACCCCGGACATTGCCGCCGGGCCGGTACAACCGCGCCGGGGCGGGCTGTTGGGGTTGTTCGCGCGCAATGCACCGGAACCGGACAGCGCTGCGCCGCAGGACCAAGACGAACAAAACCCCGAACCGGCCCCCGTTCCTGATACAGAAGAACCGACAGAACCGCCCCGCCGCGGTCTGTTCGGTTTGTTCGGCGCGGTGCGGGCGGCGGATCCGGAAAGCGCCATATCGGGTGCGGCCAGCGCAACGCCCGCCACCTCTGTTCCCTTGCGGGACGTTACCGCAGTTTTGCCGTTTGGCCAGGTCGCCACGGTCTGCGGTGTAGCTGCCCGTGACTTGGGCGATCCGGTGGCCCAGTCCCCCCGTGACGGCCGAGCGCAGTGGCAGCTGTATGATTCCGCGCCATCCTCGACCGGGCCGCGCACCCAGTATGTGACTGGTTTCCGGGATCGGTGCGCGCGTCAGATCACCGGCGCAATGGTGCTGTTCGGCAGCGCCGATGTGCACGAAACCACCCGTTATGCCAGAACCAACACCCAACCTTATACCAGCACTGATGACGCCTACGAGACGGTCAAATCGCGCTTGTGCGGAGTGCGCCAAGGTGTGCCTTGCCCGTCCGACCGGACGGGCCGGCTGGAAAAAGCGGTAAGTTTTGTCACGGTGTATCCGGCGTTCGGATCCACCGGCGAATGGTACGAACTGCTTTTGGTCGATGGTCGGCTCGAGGCGGCGGCAATGTCGGGATTATAGGCGGTTCAACCCTCGGGGGCGTTTCGCAACCGCTTGATATTGCTGCTGCTTCCAAGGGCGCTGACCAGGGATTGAAACCGCGATTGTGCGACTTCGCCATACAGATCCTCGGCGGGTCGGGTCAGCCACAGTTCCAACAGTTTTTTCTTCGGGAACCAGCGCAATTCACCCAGCGATCCGGGCCGGTCGGCCGAAAACATCGCGCCGAACCGCATGGCGCGGCCCAGAACCTCGGCCTTTGCGATGTCAGGCGCGCCCAGCAACGCCACGGTTTCCTCGAACCTGCTGCCGCTGCGCGAGTTCTTGTAACGGTGCAGCAACGACAGGCCCATGAACACCCGTTCCTCATGGGTCAACCCGCCCAGATTGGCCCGCGTTGCGTTGTCGAAACAGGCTTCGTGGCGGTAATCGGGGTGGGCGCGCCAGCTGACATCGTGCAGCAAACAGGCGGCCCGGATGATGCGCAGCCGCGCTGCGCTCTCGCTTTTGAACAACGGCAGCAGAAATTGATACAGCGCCCGCCCAAAGCCCGGCATCCGGGCATCTTTCTGTTCGGCCCAGCGGCACGCCTCGATCAGCGGATCCCGGTCGCGCAACCGTTGGGGCATCTGTTCATACAACAGCCCTTCGCGGATGCCATAGCTGGAAATGGCGATGTCGCGGGGACGGAACCGGCGCACCAACTGTTTCAGCACCATCGCCGCAAGCGGCACCAGAACCATCCGCGCCTCGCCAATCCCCGTCATGGCGCGCAATTCATCAAGGCTGTGGGTATCAATGAATTTGACCGTATCCTGAATGCTCTGGGGCGTCATGCGGTATTCGTGCTGCACATG
>JAACVA010000038.1 GCA_009992615.1 Rhodobacterales bacterium | reverse complement strand
GTTGCAGATACCAGGCAAAAGGTATCGCCGGATCCTTGTAGGCAAAGCGTGTCACCTGGCTCAGATCGCAGTGATCGAACCGGTGCAACACCGCATCATAGGGCAAATGCGCCACGTCGGACAGAGGCGCATCGGGAAACATCTCGATCATCTGTGCCACAAGGGCGGTGTGCCCTGCGGCGCGCATCCGCGCCACGACGGGGCGGATGTCGGGCAGGTCCAGCATTTCGTCGGCGTCGATCGTCAGGCACCAGTGCCCCGCGCCATACCGCTGCGCCGCGATGCGGCGAAAATCATTCTCGAACCGTCCCCAGGGCAGGGTAGCGCGCAGCACAGCACAGTTCGGTTCACCAACCAGCCGCGCCACGCCATCGTCCGATGATCCGGTGTCGACAAAGACAAAGTGGTGAATCCCAAGGGCGCGGTGATGGCGCAGGAACGGCTCAAGATAATAGCCAAAATCACGGATCAGCACGATGGCCACCACATCGTCGTGCCCCAGATCGAACCGGCGCGGCCCCTGCACATGGCGCAGGTCGCGGCGCAACTGCGCCTCGGTGATCCAGCCGCCCAGCTTGCGCCTGACCCTCTGGGCCAGACTGCGGTGGTCCTGCACCTTCGGCATCCCTGCTCCTGTCATGCTGCCCATGGACATAGTACCGAGCTGTGGCAATGTTATGGCAGGCAGGCGGGGTCCGCGTGCAACGATGTGTCTTCTTCTTGCTGAAAATACTCATCTTTGGCGCAGTCCTTGCCGATTTCGCGTGCATCGGGCTTTGCGGCGGGTTGCACATTGGTCGGGGTGCCTTACCATTGGGAAAAATTCAATTAGGGGCCCGCGTCCCGGTGTCACGGATGCGGCGGCGCCGGAAAGGCAAGGCAATGACAGACAACAGCGAGGCGGCGTTCGACGTTTTCGTGATCGGCGGCGGGATCAACGGCACCGGCATTGCGCGGGATCTGCAAGGGCGTGGCCTGAACGTGGCACTGGCCGAGATGAACGATCTGGCCAGCGCCACGTCCAGCGCCAGTACGAAACTGTTTCACGGCGGTCTGCGCTATCTCGAATTCTTCGAGGTGGGGCTGGTACGCAAGGCGCTGATCGAGCGTGAGACGCTGCTCAGGGCGATGCCACACATCAGCTGGCCGATGCGGTTCGTCCTGCCCTATTCGCCCGACATGCGGTTCGAGGGGGAAACCCCCACGTCACGCCTGCTGAACATCTTCATGCCCTGGATGCGCGGCCGGCGGCCGGCCTGGCTGATCCGGTTCGGGCTGTTTCTTTACGACACTCTGGGCGGGCGGCAGTATTTGCCGGGTACGAAAACACTGGATCTGACGCGTGGCCCGGAAGGGGCGGCGATCAAGGACCGATTCCGGAAAGCCTATGAATATTCCGATTGCTGGGTCGAGGATGCGCGCCTTGTGGTGCTGAACGCGCGCGACGCCGAGGCGCGGGGCGCGCAGATCATGGTGCGCACAAAGGTGCTGAGCGCGCAACGCGACGAGGGGCTGTGGCACATCACCGTACAGGACGCGGCGGGGGTGCGGCGGGTGTTTCGGGCGCGCGGGCTGGTCAATGCGGCAGGGCCCTGGGTCGAGGACGTGATCCGCAACGCGGTGCGGATCAATTCCAGCGAAGGCGTGCGTCTGGTGCGCGGCAGCCACATCGTGACAAAGCGGTTGTTCGACCACGACAAGGCGTATTTCTTTCAGGGCGAGGACGGGCGGATCATCTTTGCCATTCCTTACGAAACCGATTTCACCCTGATCGGCACCACTGACAAGGACCACGGCGACGATCCGTCCAAACCCGCGAAATGCACCGATGAAGAGGCCGATTATCTGTGTGCCTTTGCGTCGAATTATTTCAAGGCGCCAGTGACCCGCGCTGATGTGGTGTGGAGCTATTCCGGTGTTCGCCCGCTGTATGATGACGGTGCCAAATCGGCCACGGCAGCAACCCGCGACTATGTTCTCAGCCTGGATTCCGGCCCCGCCACCGATGGCGGCGTCGGGCAAGAGCCACCGCTGCTGAACGTGTTCGGCGGCAAGATCACCACCTATCGCAAGCTTGCCGAACAGAGCTTTGCCAAGCTCAGGCCATTCTTTCCGTCTGCCAAGGGCGACTGGACGGCGGGTGTGCCCTTGGCTGGCGGTGATTTTCCGGTGCGTGGCGTGCAGCGTTTGATCGACGATCTGAAGGCCGCGCATCCGTTTCTCGAGGATTACTGGGCGGGGCGGCTGATCCGGGCCTATGGCACCGAGGCGGCGGAACTGCTGTCGGGGGCGAAAACACCGGATGATCTGGGAGAAAGTTTCGGGGCGACCTTGACGGCGCGCGAGGTCGAATGGTTGATGGCGCGTGAATACGCCCGCACCGCCGAAGACGTGGTGTGGCGGCGCAGCAAGCTGGGCCTGCGGTTGAGCAGCGAGCAGATTGCCACGCTCGACACCTGGATGGCGGCGCGGCGCAACGACCAAGAGGCGGCCCGAGACCGCCCGAACCGGGAGGGAACGACATGACCCATGTACTGGCCATCGACCAGGGCACGACCTCCAGCCGCGCGATCCTGTTCGACGGCGCCATGCGCATCGCAGGTGTGGCGCAGGAAGAGTTCGAACAGCATTATCCGGCAAGCGGTTGGGTGGAGCATGACGTGTCCGACCTGTGGTCGACGGTGGCGGGCACCTGCCGCGGCGTGATCGAGAAAACCGGCGTGGACGTGGCCGACATTGCCGGTATCGGCATCACCAACCAGCGTGAAACCGTGGTGGTGTGGGATCGTGACACCGGCCAGCCGGTTCATCGCGCCATTGTCTGGCAGGACCGGCGCACATCAGAGATGTGTCAGCAGCTGAAGGCGGCGGGCCATGAGCCGATGGTGACGGAAAAGACCGGCCTTTTGCTGGACCCGTACTTTTCCGGGACCAAGCTGAAGTGGCTGTTGGACAACGTCGATGGCGCGCGCGAAAAGGCCAAGGCGGGCAAGCTGTTGTTCGGCACCGTGGACAGTTTCCTGATCTGGAAGCTGACGGGTGGCAAATCGCATGTCACGGATGCCACGAACGCCGCGCGCACGTTGCTGTACGACATCCGCAAGGGGCGCTGGTCGTCGACGATCTGCGATTTGCTGGACATACCGATGGAGATGCTGCCCGAGGTCAAGGACTGTGCCGCCGATTTCGGTGTGACACGCAGTGATCTGTTTGGCCGGGAAATTCCCATTCTGGGGGTGGCGGGCGATCAGCAGGCGGCGACGGTGGGGCAGGCGTGTTTCCAGCCGGGCATGTTGAAATCGACCTATGGCACGGGGTGTTTCGCCTTGCTGAACACCGGCGATTCGCCGGTGTTTTCCAGCAACCGGCTGTTGACCACCATCGCCTATCAGTTCGACGGCATCCCGACCTATGCGCTGGAAGGGTCGATCTTCATCGCCGGGGCGGTGGTGCAATGGCTGCGCGACGGGCTGAAGATCATCCGCGAGGCAAAGGAAACGCAACCTCTGGCCGACAAGGCCGATCCGACCCAGGGGGTGATCCTCGTGCCGGCCTTTGTTGGACTGGGGGCGCCCTATTGGAACGCCGAATGTCGCGGTGCGATCTTTGGTCTGACCCGCAATTCAGGGCCGGCGGAATTTGCCAAGGCGGCGCTGGAATCCGTTGGTTTTCAAACCCGCGACCTGCTTGAGGCGATGCAGGCCGACTGGTCGGCGCCGGGCGCGGCCACGTTGCGGGTGGATGGCGGGATGAGCGCGAGCGACTGGGCGATGCAGTTCCTGTCCGACATCATCGGTGCCCCGGTGGACCGGCCCGAGGTTCTGGAAACCACGGCGCTGGGGGCGGCGTGGCTGGCCGGGATGCGCGCCGGGGTCTATCCCGACCAGGCGGGTTTTGCGGAAAGCTGGGCGCTGGAGCGGCGATTCGCGCCGCAGATGGGTGACGCAACCCGCGCGGCCCGCTATGCGGCCTGGAAACGCGCGGTTCAGGCCACGATCAGCGCGTAATCCATCGGTCGATCATCACGTCAGGGCAGGCAAGAACCCCGGTGCGCCGGGGCCGGGTGGTGCAAAGTGGCGCGGCTTCAAGGGGCGGAGTTTGGCCTGCAGCCCTTGCAGCCCCCCGGACGCGACACTAAGACTCTGACAAGCAGTTTCACGGTATTCCCCGGCAACGCGAACAACAGGCAGGCCCACATGCAAGACCCAGTCAGCTATTTCACCAACAACCTGGTTCCCATGGTCGTCGAACAGACCAGCCGGGGCGAGCGCGCCTATGATATTTTTTCGCGGCTTCTGAAAGAACGCATCATTTTCGTCAACGGCCCGGTTCATGACGGGATGAGCCAGCTTATCGTCGCGCAGCTGCTGCACCTTGAGGCGGAAAACCCCACCAAGGACATCAGCATGTACATCAACAGCCCCGGCGGCGTCGTCACCGCCGGGCTGTCGATCTATGACACGATGCAATACATCAAGCCAAAGGTTTCCACCCTTGTCGTGGGGCAGGCGGCCAGCATGGGGTCGGTTCTGTCGGTCGCCGGGGACAAGGGAATGCGCTTTGCCTTGCCGAACGCGCGGATCATGGTGCACCAACCATCGGGCGGGTATCAGGGGCAGGCCACAGACATCATGATCCACGCCGCCGAGACCCAGAAGGTCAAAGAGCAATTGTACAAGATTTATGTCAGGCACACCGGCCAGTCTTACGAGGCCGTGGAAACAGCGCTGGAGCGCGATCGTTTCATGTCGCCCGAAGAGGCCAAGGAATGGGGCCACATCGACGAAGTCGTCGAAAGCCGCAAGGTTGTCGCAACGCCGACCTGACGAAAGCGTGTGGTGCAGCCGCGTCATTTTGGCGTTGCGGCCCAAAAATACCTGCCCTAGGCTGAACCTTGGGCTGGCCGTCCGGCCCCAAGCCGGCGGAAATGATGGCGGACACGAGGCCCAGAGGTACACCAATGGCGAACAATTCAGGCGACAGCAAAAACAC
>JAACVA010000037.1 GCA_009992615.1 Rhodobacterales bacterium | reverse complement strand
AGGGCGGTCGATGCTTCGCGCACCAGCGCATAATCGGCAACATAGGCCTCAAGACAACCGCGCTGACCACAGCGGCACAGGGCCCCGTCCAGCTGCACCTTGGTGTGGCCCAGTTCCGTGCCCAGCCCCCGCGCCCCCCGGAACAGCCGGTTGTTCAACACCAGCCCCATGCCCACCCCGTGTTCGATGGTGACGACGGCAAAATTGCCAACCGCGCGACCGCCGCCAAACCACAACTCGGCCAGGGTCACCAGGTTGGCGTCGTTTTCGATCACCACCGGACAGCGCAGGCGATCCTGGATCATCGCGCACAGCGGTTCGTTCGACCCGCGCATCAGTGGCGACCACAGTACACAGCCCAGATCGCTGTCGATATAGCCGGGCAGGCCCACCCCCACGGCGCGGATGTGGGCGCGGGTCAGGCCCGCCTCTTGCACGGCCATGTTCAACAGGCGTTCGGTTTGGTCAACCACCTCGGCCGGGCTGAGCGACAAGACACCGCTGCGCAGGGTGATTTCGGCCAGGGGGGTGCCGGCAAAATCGTGGATCACCGCCGTGTGGGCCGCCTCGGAAAACTTGATCCCCGCGACATGGCCCGCCTCGGGGCGCACGGCAAGGGCCACGGGCGGACGGCCGCGCAGGCCATCGCCGTCCCGCTGCAACGCGATTTCATGAAGATACCCGCCCGCGATCAGATCGGTCGTGGCCGCGGTCACGCTGGCCGGGCTGACGCCCAGATGGCGGGCCAGTTCGACCCGCGGCATGGCCCCATGGGCGCGCACCGATTCGAACAGTGCCAAGCGCAGGGGCGTGGCCGATTCGCTGGCTTGGCGCAGTGGTCCGCAGCCGATGGGCTGGGCCGGCAATGTCGCGGCATCGTCGGCTGAAATTTCTTCAGATACCATATGAAACTATCCCCCCGGGACGATCAGCGCCCATTTTGCAGGCATATTTTTCCGATTGTCCCGGACAGGTTACGCAAAATCAGCCAGTGCGCAAACTATTTATTTTGACACCTGAATTAAATCGCGCCATGATGCTTGGGCAATATGCAACTGACTGCCGCCGTAAGAGCGGTGGCAGCATTCGGGAGGAATACCATGCGTCTTACGCTTCTGGCAGCCGCCGCGCTGTCCACATCACTCACATCCATGGCCTATGCGGGTTCGCATTCGCTGACCGTTGGCGTCAGCTGGTCGAACTTTCAGGAAGAACGCTGGAAGACCGACGAAGCCGCGATCAAGGCCAAGCTGGAAGAGCTGGGCGCGAACTATATCTCGTCCGATGCCCAGGCCAGCGCTGCCAAGCAGCTGACCGACATCGAGGCGCTGATTGCCCAGGGCGCCAATGCCCTGATCATTCTGGCGATGGACAAGGACGCCATCGGCACCGCGATCGACCAGGCCGCAGCCGAGGACATTCCTGTCGTCGGCTATGACCGTCTGATCGAGGACGAGCGCGCGTTCTATCTGACCTTCGACAACAAGGGCGTGGGCCGCATCATCGCGGAAACCGTGCAGGGCGTGGCCGGCGACGGCAACTATGCCATCATCAAGGGCGATCCGGGCGATCCCAACGCGCTTTTCCTGCTGGAAGGCATGATGGAGGTGATCGGTGACGAAGTGGCCGCAGGCACGATCAAGATTGCCGGCGAAGCCTTTTCCGACGGCTGGAAGCCCGAAAACGCCCAAAAGAACATGGAACAGATCCTGACCGCCAACAACAACGAGGTTGACGCGGTTCTGGCCGAGAATGACGGCATGGCCGGTGGCGTCATCGCCGCGCTGGCCGCTCAGGGGCTGACCATCCCGGTTGGCGGACAGGACGGCGACCTGGCCGCGCTGAACCGCGTGGCGCGTGGCACCCAGACCGTTTCGGTCTGGAAAAACAGCCGTGATCTGGGCGCCAAGGCGGCCGAAATTGCCGTGGCCCTGGCCGGTGGCGCGGCCCTGTCCGATGTTGACGGTGCTGTGCAGTGGTCGGGCGGCGAGAAGGGCGTTGAAATGAACGCCATTTTCCTTGATCCCACGCCGATCACCAAGGAGACGCTGAACCTGGCCATCGACGCCGGCCACATCAGCAAAGAGCAAGCCTGTGAAGGCGCGATGGACGGCGTCGCCGCCTGCCAATAACGCCTTGATCGTTCCGGCGCGCCGATGGTGCGCGCCGGAACATCCCCGGACAGTTCCCGGCCTGCCTTGCCCTGCCCTGCCCTGCCCCGCAACAGCCTGCGCAGCGCACTGCGGTGCATCGTCGCCCGGCCATTCCCACAGCCCGTCACAGCGCTGGATCCCTTGCCATGACCGATTCCACTTCGATCCCTGCCGACACCCCCAAACCGCAGGAAGGTCTCTTTGCCCGTTTTCTCAAGGCGACCGAACTTGACACCCGTCTGATCGGCATGATTGGCGCGCTCGCGCTGATCTGGATCGGATTTCACATGTATGGCGCGCTGGTCAACGGGTTTGGCGCGTTTCTGACGCCGCGCAACCTGTGGAACCTGTCGGTGCAAACCTCGTCGATCGGGATCATGGCAACCGGCATGGTTCTGGTGATCGTGACGCGCCACATCGACCTTTCGGTGGGGTCGATGCTGGGCTTTTGTGCCATCGTCATGGGATTGTTGCAGGTCTATATCCTGCCGCCGGTTCTGGGCCTGGGGCATCCGATGATCTGGGTGATTGCCGCGGCCAGCGGTATGGCGCTGGGCTGTCTGATCGGCGCGTTCCACGGCTGGCTGATCGCCTATCGTGGCATTCCGGCGTTCATCGTTACCCTTGGCGGGCTTCTGGTGTGGCGCGGTGCGGGGTTTCTTGTGGCCCGCGGCGAAACGATTTCGCCGGTGGACAGCACCTTTGCCCTGCTGGGCGGCGGGCCCTATGGCGCCATCGGCGCCACCGGCAGCTGGATCGTCGGGCTGCTGGGCTGCGCCGGTGTCATTTTTGGCGTGCTGAACGGGCGACGCCAGCGGCGCAAGTTCAAGTTCGCGCTGCGCCCGGTCTGGGCCGACACGTTCCTTGGCATTCTGGGGTGCGGCGCGATCATCGGTGCGGTGCTGCTGGTCAATTCCTATCCCTGGCCGCGGGGCATCGTGCGCCAGTATGCGGCGCGCGAAGGGCTTACCCTGCCCGAGGACGGGCTGTTCATCAGCCACGGCTTTGCCATTCCTGTTCTGATCCTTGTTGCCGTCGGCCTTGTCATGACGGTTCTGATGAACCGCACGCGGTTCGGCCGCTATGTGTTCGCCATCGGCGGCAACCCCGAAGCGGCGGCCCTGGCCGGGATCAACACCAAGATGATGACGGTCAAGATCTTTGCGATCATGGGCTTTCTCGCTGGCCTGTCGGCGGTCGTCGCCAGCGCCCGGCTGAACTCGGCCACCAACGCTCTGGGCGAACTGGACGCACTGTACGTCATCGCCGCCGCGGTGCTTGGCGGCACCTCTCTGGCCGGGGGGGTTGGCACGATTTTCGGTGCGATTCTGGGCGCGCTGGTCATGCAAAGCCTGCAGACCGGCATGGTTCTGATCGGCTTTGACGCGGCGATCCAGCGCATTGTCGTGGGCGCCGTCCTGGTTCTGGCCGTCTGGCTGGATATTCTGTACCGCCGCAATTCCAAGTGAGGGCTGACATGAACACCCAAAAAGGCACCCCGCTGGTCGAGATGCGCGACATCTCGATCGCCTTCGGCGGCATCAAGGCTGTCGATCACGTTTCCGTCGATCTTTACCCGGGCGAGGTTGTGGGCCTGTTGGGCCATAATGGCGCGGGCAAATCGACCCTGATCAAATGCTTGTCGGGCGCCTATCAGGCGGATTCGGGTGAAATTTTCGTCAACGGCGAAAAGGCAACGATCAACAATCCCCGCGATGCGCGCAGCTATAACATCGAAACGATCTATCAGACGCTGGCCCTGGCCGACAATCTGGATGCCGCCAGCAACCTGTTTCTGGGCCGCGAACTGACCACCTCGCTGGGCTTTGTGGACGACGCCCAGATGGAGGCCGAGACCCGCAAGATCATGTACCGCCTGAACCCGAACTTTCAGAAGTTCGCCGCGCCCGTTTCGGCCCTGTCGGGCGGTCAACGCCAATCGGTGGCGATTGCGCGGGCGGTGTATTTCAACGCCCGTATCCTGATCATGGACGAACCCACAGCCGCACTGGGCCCGCAGGAAACCCGGATGGTGGGCGAGCTGATCGCCGAGCTGAAGCGTCAGGGGCTGGGCATCTTCCTGATCTCCCACGACATTCATGATGTGATGGATCTGTGCGACCGGGTGTCGGTGATGAAAAACGGACAGCTTGTGGGCACCGTTGACGTGGCCGACGTGACCGATGATGAAATCCTCGGAATGATCATCCTGGGCAAAAGGCCCGAGCGCGCGGCATGAGCACCTATATCGGGCTGGATCTGGGCACCTCGTCGCTGAAGGCGATCCTGATCGACGAGGATCAGACGGTTCTGGCCGAACACACGGTGCCCCTCATCGTGCAGCGGCCGCATGACGGGTGGTCGGAACAAGACCCCGCCGCCTGGCACAGCGCCGCCCTGGACGCCCTGCGCGCGCTGCACGATTGCAGCGGTGTGGCGGGGCTGGGCCTGTCGGGGCACATGCATGGCGCGACGCTGGTCGATGCCGATGACACCGTGCTGCGGCCCTGCATGTTGTGGAACGACACCCGCAGCGCGGTACAGGCCGCCAAAATGGACGCCGATCCGCGGTTTCGCGCGATCACCGGCAACATCGTGTTCCCCGGCTTTACCGCACCCAAGGTGGATTGGGTGCGAGAGAATGAACCAGAGATTTTTGACCGCATCGCCAAGGTTCTGTTGCCAAAGGATTATCTGCGCCTTTGCCTGACCGGCGCCCATGTGTCGGACATGTCGGACGCCGCCGGCACAAGTTGGCTGGACACCGGCGCGCGGGACTGGTCCGACGCTCTGTTGGCCGCCTGCCACCTGTCGCGCGACCAGATGCCAGCACTTGTCGAAGGCTCGGC
>JAACVA010000036.1 GCA_009992615.1 Rhodobacterales bacterium | reverse complement strand
CAGGTGCAACCCGCCCGAAGGCTGGATACCCGAAAACACCCGCGGTGTGAAAGTGGCGGCCATGGTGGATACTCCGTCTGGATATTTCCGTGCGCCTCGCTTACCCATGGGGGCTATCCTCGTCAAGGAAGGGCGCCCGATGCGCAGTGACCACGCCGAAAACCCGTTCAACGCCCTGCCGCCGGTGGTTGTGGTGCTGGCCGGGGTGCTTGTCGCGATCGAGCTGGTGTTTCAGGTGGGCGCGCGGGGCTTTGCAGGTGCCGACGCCATAGGCTGGCGGATTGCGGCCTTCAACGACTATGCCTTCATCCCTGACCTGTTCGAACGCGCGCTGGCAACCGGTCAGTGGCGGGCGCGCGATCTGCTGCGGCTGGTCAGCTATGTGTTCGTGCACACCGGGGTCAGCCATCTGGCTTTTGTTGTCGTATTTCTGCTGGCCATGGGCAAATATGTGGGCGACCTGTTCAGCGCCTGGGCGCTGTTGGCGGTTTTCTTCGGCTCGGCGATCGTGGGGGCGGTGGTCTATGGCCTTGTGCTGGACGACCGGATCGCGCTGATCGGCGGATTTCCGGCGGTGTATGGTTTGATCGGGGCTTATACGTTTGTGTTGTGGACGGGGCTGGGCGCGATGCGGCAAAATCCGGCGCGGGCCTTTACGCTGATCGGGTTCCTGATGGCGTTCCAGTTGTTGTTCGGGCTGCTGTTCGGGGGCGGTAACACATGGGTGGCGGAATTGGCCGGGTTTTGCGCCGGGTTCCTGCTGTCTTTTGTGGTAAGCCCCGGCGGTTGGCGCAGGGTGATGGAAAAGCTGAGGCAGAGATAGGGGCAGGAAATGCGACAGACATGGCGATGGTTCGGTCCGGCCGACACGGTGAATACCGCAGAAATGTGTCAGGCAGGGGTGCAGGGCGTGGTTTCGGCCCTGCACCAGTTCAAGCCGGGGGTGGTGTGGCCCGCCGACGAAATTGCGGTGCGCCAGCGGTTGATCGCCACGCTGCCTTCGGGGGCGGCATCGGGCCTGGCGTGGGAGGTGGTGGAAAGCCTGCCGGTGAGCGAGGTCATCAAGACCAAAGCCGATGGCTACAACGATCACATCGCCGCCTATCGCACCAGCCTGGGTCATCTGGCTGCGGCGGGGATCGAGGTGGTCTGTTACAACTTCATGCCGGTGTTGGACTGGACACGCACGGTGCTGCGCGCGCCATTGCCGCATGGCGGCACGACGATGCTGTTCGATCTTGTCGATTTCGCGGCCTTCGATCTGTTCATCCTCGGGCGTGCCGGGGCGTTTGACGATTATCCGGCAGATTGTGTCGAGGTGGCGCGCGAACGCCACGCCGCCCTGGACGATGCCGCGCGATTGGCCTTGCAGAACAATATCGTGGCCGGCTTGCCCGGGGCCAACGATACCTGGACGCTGGATGACATAAAGGGCCATCTGGAGCGCTATGCGCCGATAAATGCCGACAGGCTGCGCCAGAACTTGGTGGATTTCCTGGCCGAGGTCGTGCCGCTGGCCGAGGATCTGGGTCTGCGGTTGTGCTGCCACCCGGATGATCCGCCGTTTGCGCTGTTGGGGCTGCCGCGGGTCATGTCATCGCTGTCGGATTACGCGGCGGCACTGGGGGCGGTGGATAGCCCGGCCAATGGCGCGACGCTGTGCACCGGTTCGCTGGGCGTGGACCCGGCGTTCGATCCGGTGGCGTTCATCGAGGCGCTGGGGCCGAAGATCCACTTTGCCCACCTGCGCAACACCACGCGCAGCGCCCCCGCTTTTGGCGGGCGCACCAGTTTCTTTGAGGCGGCGCATCTGGAGGGGGACACCGACATCGTTGCAACCCTGCGCGCCCTTCTGGCGGAAGAGGCGCGGCGCCGCGCCGAAGGGCGCGCCGACTGGAGCATTCCGTTCCGCCCGGATCACGGCCAGGACGTGTTGGGCGATCTGGCGGTCAAGGGGATGCCCGGCTATCCGCTGATCGGGCGGATGCGGGGGCTGGCCGAGTTGCGCGGGGTGATTGCAGGGCTGGGGGGCGACATTTGCGCAGCGACGCGATAGCGCATCGCAAAGGCCGGGGCTGATCCAGCGGAGGCGCTGACGCGCCACGCTATTTTTGGCTGGCGCCTCTGGTTGCGACGGTATGCCACGGCAGACGTGGCCGCGCGTTGCGCGCTCAGAAGCCCAGCACAACCCAGGCGCAGTAGATCGCGGTGATCGTCAGGCCCAGCCCCACGGCGAGCGAGCCGAGATCCTTGGCGTGTTTCGCCTCGATCGACCATTCGGGCGACAACCGGTCGGTCAGCACTTCGATAGCGGTGTTCAGCGCCTCGATGGCCAGCACTGCCAGCCACAGGCACACAAGGCCAAGCCATTGGCCGGCCGAGGCCCCGCGCAGCAGGAAAAGCACCGCGGTGAACGTCGCAGCGCCCAGTTCCAGCCGCGCCGCCGTTTCCCCCATCAGCCGCCGGAATCCCGCAATGGAATATCCTGCCGCGTCCAGGATATGGCCCAGCCCCTTGCGTGGCGGCGTCACCTGGGGGCTGATCGGCGTCGGCCCCGGCTTTTTGTTCACGAGCGCACCGTGCGGCAATCCGCTGTCAGGTCCAGGCCGGTGGCGCGTGCGGTCGTTTCGATGTCGATCAGGCCCAGCACGGTGTGGAAGATGTTGTCGTGATTGATCGGCTCATCGGATTTCGCCGCAAGACAATCGCGGTCCAACGCCATGGCATCGGCAAAACGCCGGGACAGCCACAGAACCATCGGAACCTGGGTCTGTTGTTCCGGCGCCATGAAAGCCGGGGCGGCATGCAGGAACAACCCGCCCTCGCCCAACGATTCACCATGATCGGAAACATAGAGCATGGCGGCGCTGACCCGGTCGGCTGCCGCCAGCCGGTCGATCGTCGCGGCCAGCACCCGGTCGGTTTCCAGGATCGAATTGTCGTAGGCGTTGATGATCTCCTGCGTTGTGCAGTCCGAGAATTGCGCCGTGCGGCAATCGGGCTGGAACACCGCCCGGTCGGTCGGATAGCGCAGGTAATATGACGGACCATGGCTGCCGATCATGTGCAGCACAAGAACGGTGTTTGTCGTCATTTCGGCCAACGTCCTGTCGATCAACGGCAGGAACGCGGTGTCCTGACATTCACCGTCGCAGAAATTTTCGGGCAGGAAGGCCGTGATGTTTTGCCAGCCGGTGCGCTTGGCGATGTTCTGATCGCCGGTGTTGTTGTCCCACCACTGGGCGTCGATCCCGGCGTGGTCCAACACGTCCAGCAGGGTTTCGTTGCCCATGAACCCTTCGCGTGAATAATCTTCGCGCGCGAGGGGGGAGAACATGCAGGGCACAGACACCGCCGTCGATGTGCCACAGGCGGTCACTTGGGAAAAGTTCAGCACGTCACGCTTGCGCAATTCCGGCGTCGTGTCGCGGGCATAGCCGTTCAGGCCAAAGTTTTGGGCCCGCACGGTTTCGCCCAAGAAAACGACCAGCAGAACCGGCTTTTCCGCAATGGCCAGAAAGCGGCCGGGCCTTGCATCTGTACCGACAGGGGCGACGACCGGATCGGCGGTCTTGAATTCCTCGCGGGCGAATTTGACCACGGCGGCAATCGAGGCACCGGGCTGATAGCTGCTCATCAGATCGCGGCGTTCGCGCAGCATCGCGGCATAGTCTTTATATTGGCTGAACAGCGCCCCCACCATAAGCGCAACCGACAGCGTAACCCCCAGCGGCCAGCGCCACAGCGTGTGCCAGCCTGCAACACGCCGCACCCGGGGCCAGAATACAAGGGCGGCTGGCAACCCGCCGGTCAGCAACAGCGTACCGGCCATTTCGGGCGTCATCAGGTGGCGCGACTCGGCGGCGGTGGTTTCGATGATCGCGCGCACCAGCTCCCGGTCGATCAGGACACCGAAGGCGCGCTCGTAATATTGCGCGCTGGCCGCGATCACGATCAGCACCGCCGCAACGGGGCGCTGCAAACGCGACGGCCCCAAAAGCTCAAGCAACAGCAGCGTCAGCGCCCAGACGGCAAGGCCGAAAATCGCAGCGGTCAGCGGCGCCTCGGGCAAGGCCGAAAAAAGCCGCGTCCAGAAGCCGAAGTTGAGAAGCGCCATGATGTAGGTGGCGACGATCAGGTTCAACGCGGTGTGCGAAAGCACCGGGCGGGGCGGCAGAAGGCCGCGAAGCAAGGCAGAAGGGTGCGTCATGACAATGTGATCCAATGCGCCGTCGCTCAGCGCAACTGGCTAATGTCGAGACATAACCCATAAAACCCTGGAACAAGCGGAACAACAGTTTTTTCGAAGCCGAGAACGTGAAGCGGGAAAGGCCGCAGCCGATACTGTGGCGTTTGCCCGTGGGGCGCGGTTGTGCAAGGTGGCGCGCAGGAAAGAGGGGTGTCGATGGCGATCACGCGGGCAGAGGTTCTGGCGCTGTTGGGGGGCGAGGTGGGCGCGCGCCACTTCACGGAGTGTACGATCACGGGCGACGGTGCTGTGCAGACACTGGTGTTTGTCACGGATCAGGGCACGCCCGTGCCTGCGGTGTATCTGCCGCCGCATGGCCCGGAGCCGGCACCTGCGCTGTTGTATATTCATGCCCACGGCGGGCGCTATGACATCGGCAAGGATGAGCTGGCATTGGGGCGGCCGGCGCTGAGCCGTCCTTATGCTGAGGCGCTGGTAACCGCCGGATTTGGCGTGCTGTGCCTCGACATGCCCTGTTTCGGGGCGCGGGCCGATATGCAGGAAAACGCCACCGCAAAGGCACGGCTGTGGCAGGGGCGCACCCTGTTCGGGCAGATGCTGGCCGAACAGGTGGCGGGGTTGCACTGGTTGGCGGCGCAGCCGGGGGTTGATGGCGGGCGCATCGGGGCCATGGGCATTTCCATGGGCGGCACCCTGGCCTGGTGGCTGGCGGCGGTGGAGCCGCGTCTCGCTGCGGCGGTCAGCATGTGCTGTTTTGCCGATATGGGCGTGCTGATCG
>JAACVA010000035.1:295-4907 GCA_009992615.1 Rhodobacterales bacterium | reverse complement strand
GCGCGCCTTACGACTCAAGGCACGCCATCTGTCAGGATCGGTTTTGCAATAGCTTTCCCGCCGCCCGAGTTCAAGGGCAGATCGAGAATCTCAGCCGAACATACCCAGCAAAGCCTGCAATCCGGTACGGATCAACAGATCGACAAAGAAAAAGAAAACCGCCGTGAGTGTCGCCATGACGAACACCATCACAGTGGTCAGTGCCACCTCGCGTCGGGTGGGCCAAACCACCTTGGCAACTTCGGCGCGAACCTGCTGGATGAATTGAAACGGGTTTGTCTTGCTGGCCATGGCGGTGTCCCTTGCGTGTTGGATGGCATTTGCACATACCCGCCCACTTAATCAACCCCCGACGTTGGACTGGCAAGGCCTGATCTCGGGCAACCGGCCTGAGGGGACTGAACCAGACCGGGTTAACCGGAGACGTTGGAGTTTGTCACTCAGCGGCGATTTCAGCCGTGAGTTCTGCGTTCTAGAAGTTCCTTTCTGCGGTTGCGGGCGAGATATATATCCGAGCAGGCCGAAGAGGCGCTTGCCGTTGTACCAATGGACCCAGCCCAAGGTTGCGAGATCAACGTCTTTCTTGCCGCGCCACGGGCCCTCGTGCTCAATGACCTCGGCCTTGTAGAGACCGTTGATGGTCTCGGCGAGTGCATTGTCGCACGAGTCGCCCACGCCGCCGACTGATGTCCCGATCTTCGCCTCTTCAAGACGCTCGGAATACTTGATCGAGGGGTACTGGACGCCGCGGTCGCGGTGGTGGCTCAGCTTGTCCGCTTCTGACGGTGCGCGCTGGCAGATGGCCTGCTCCAGCGCATCGAGAACCAGCTTGCTGTTGGGCGACGAAGAGACCTGCCAGCCCATAATGCAGCGGGCGAGGACATCGATGATGAAGGCGACGTACACGAACCCGACGGCGGTGCGCACATAGGTGAAGTCGGCCACCCAGAAAACATTCGGCGCCGGCGCCTTGAAATCGCGGTTCACCTTATCCTCCGGACAAGGCTGGGCCGGATCGCGATATATCGTCTTCTTGCCCTTTCCGCGAGTAACACCTTGAAGTCCCATCTTTTTCATAAGCCGCACCACCGTGCAGCGCGCCTTGATCTTCGGGCTTAGCTCGGTGTCACACTGCGCCCGCAGGGAAGCCCTGGACGAGTCGCGATTGACCGCTTGGTGGTGATGATAGGTGGACGGCGCAATCCGCAAGACCCTGCGGATTACTCGGCGCCGTACTCCCGTGATGATCATCAATGAACATCTCTTGCGTTGGCGGTCGAGGTCCGCCGCTGCAAAAAAGCCGACGCCTTGCGCAAAATTTCACTGGCCTGCGTGAGCTCGCGGTTCTCCCGCTGCAGCACCTTGAACGCCTCGCGCCCTGACCGCGTCAGGCCGTCGCGATCACCGTCCTCGACGGCCTGCCAGTTGACCCAATCGCGCAACGTCGCAACGCTGCATCCAAACTTCTCTGCGATCAAGGCAATCGCCTGCGACCGTCATCTGTAATCCGCTTCGTTCTCCAGAACTATGCGCACCGCGCGCGCGCAGCTCTGTCGAAAAACGGTTCCCGGGGTTCCCTGTGGTCATGGTCTATCTTCCGAGCTTTCTGCTCTTCGGTAAACCCGGTCTGGTTCAATGCACGCGTCCGAGGCTGCCGGTAATCTTTTCGTAGGACGCTGGTCTTGCAAACGTTCAGCCATACGCAATGTCCTCAAATCATTCTGAATGAATTATCAGGGGTCAGAGCGTGTTGCGCTCAGCTGGAGGGGCCCATCTGCCCTGCGGATCGCGGCAAAGTTTGCGCAACACGCTCTAGCGTTCGGTTAGCTTTAGTTCGATCCGCCGGTTTTGCGCCCGTGCCTGCGGCGTGTTGGCCTCATTCACCGGATAGAATTCGCCAAACCCGGTCGGGGCAAGGCGGTTGGCCGGAAAGCCCAGGTCCTTGGTCAGAAACCGGACGACCGACAAAGCACGCGCCTGGCTCAGTTCCCAGTTGTCGGCATATTGCGCGCTGAAGTTCAGCGGCACGTTGTCAGTGTGACCGTCCACCCGGATCACCCAGTCAATCTCCGGCGGAATTTCATCAGCAATCTCGAACAAAAGCCGTGCAACGCGCGCGATCTGTGACTGGCCTGCCGGCGACAGATCGGCCTTCGCACTTTCGAACAGCACCTCAGACGAAAACACGAAGCGGTCACCGACAATGGTGACACCTTCACGGTCGCCCAGCAAATCCCGCAGACGGCCAAAGAATTCGGATTGATAACGCTCCAGCCGCTGGCGTTCGGCCGCCTCAAGTTCGGCCCGGCGTTTCGCCTCGATGGCGGTGCGGGCCAAGGCGACGTTCAGGTCGGCGCCCAATGATTCGATCCTCACGCGCGACGCAGCATCCTTTTCACTGGCCAGATCCAACAGGGCTTGCAACTGGTCCAACTGGCCGCGCAGTTCGGTCACCTGTCGGTTCAGCACTTCGACCTGGCGCTGACTTTCGGCTGATCGGGCCTCTTCCGTCTCAAGCTGGCGGTTGGCCTCATTCAACAGGGCGGCGCGGCGCTCGGCCTCGCTCAGACGGGTCGCGGCGGCCCGCTCTGCGGCCAATTGGGCGGCCAGTGCCTCGGCCAGCTGATCGCGCAGGGCGGTTTCGGCATCGGCGGCCCCGGCCAGTGCCGCCGCTTCGCGCCGCGCAGCGTCCAGCGCGGCCGCAAGGCGATCCCGCTCGCTTGCCTCGCGGCCCACAGCGGCGCGCAGTTCAGCCACCTCGACCTCGGCGGCGGCCAGACGATCACGCGCCGCTTGCAGATCGCCTTGAAATGCTTCGCGAGCAGCCTCGGCAGTGCGCAAGGCGGCAGAAATCGCGGCCAGTTCCGTGGTGGTTTGATCCTGCCGTGACAGCGCTTCGCGCAACAGCGCCTCGCCTGTATCGCGGTCTTTTTCGGCGGAAACACGCGCAGCCAAGGCCGCCGAAAGGGCCGACTCTGCCTGAGCCAGATCGTCGGTCAGCGCGGCCCGCGCCACAAGAGCCGCCGCAAGTGCGGTGGCCGACGTTTCGCTTTCGGCGAGGGCTGTTGCCAAACGGGCGGCGACATCGACCCCTTCCGCCCGCACAGCGGCAAGTTGCCCGGCGGTCTGGTCACGGGCCAGAAGAGCGGCGGCAAGCCTGTCCTGCAAACTGTTTGCGGCATCTTGTGTCGCAGCGACGCGGCCCTCGGCCTGATCCAGCGCCGCGCGCAAATCATCCTGTGCCAGCAATGCCGCCGCCAGATTGCGATCCAGCATGTCACGCTGGGCCTCAGTCTGCTCCAAGGTGGCTTGAGTCGTGTCACGCTCCAGCAAGGCTGCGGCAAGGCGGGTATTCAGATCGGCATGGTTTGTGTCCAGGGTGGCCATCTGTTCAGACAAGGCCGCCAATTGCTCTGCCGTCTTGCCTTCGGCCAAAAGCGCCGCCGCCAATTTTTCGTTCAAAATCGCCCGGTCGTTTTCCGCCTGATCCAGCGCAATCTGCAATGCGGCAACCTCGGCATCGGTTTTGTCCTTTGTCAGCAGAGCAAGGGCAAGGCTGCGGTTCAGATCTGCCCTTTCGGCCTGCAATGTCTGCACGGCGGCGGCGTTGGTGTCATTCGCCAGAACGGCCGCGGCAAGGCGTGCGTTCATATCTTTCTCGGCAGATCGCGCCGCCGCGAGCAACGTCAGGGTTTCCTCGGCACGGGCGCGTTCCTGTTCCAGCGCAAGGGTCATTGCCGAAAGTTCCGTGTCGGCCTCGGCCAGACGGGCGCGCAGGGCCTCTGCGGCAGCGGCCTCGACAAGGCGGGCCTCTTCCTCGGCGCTCAGTTGCTCCTGTGCTGCGACCAGAGCGGCGTCGGCAGCCGACAAGGCGCCATCCTGATCCGACACGCGGTTGCGCAAATCGGTCGTCAGCGCCTCAAGCGCTTCGCGCCGTGCGGCGGCCAGACGCGCCTGTTCGGCCTGGGCATCCACCTCGTCACGGGTGCGGGCCAAGGCAAGTTGCAGCTGGTCTTGTTCACTCAGAAGTTGCCGCTGGGCCGCCTCCAATTCCGCCACCGTCGCGCTCAGGGCTTCGCCGGTTGCAAGGGCCGTGTCACGCTGGGTCAGCAAGGACGCGACCTGCGCCTCGAAGTCCGCAATTCTGGCACCCTGCGCCTCGGTTTCGGCGGTCAGGCTGGAAATCAGCGCCGCCTGTTGGGTTGCCCGCCGCTCGGCCGCGTCAAGCGCGGTTTCCTGACTGGCGTTATCAGCTTCAAGCGCGGCGGCACGCTCCTGTTCCAGCCCCAGCAGCCGCGTCAGGCCCGCCACCTCGGCGCCCAGCGTGTCAAGTGCGTTTGCCTGGCCAGAAATCTCTTCGCGCAAAACGAATTGCACGACCATGAAAATGGTCAGCACGAACATCATCACCAGCAACAGCGCCGTCATCGCATCGACGAAGCCTGGCCAGATGCTGTTGGACACGCGCTGCGATGATCGCCGGGTCAGCGCCATGGCTCAGCCCCGCTTGCCTTCGGCGGCGGGCAAATCCCCGCGCAGCCCCTGGCCCCGCACCGCCCGGATCAACACCTTGATGTCATTTCGTAAATCATTGGTGGTTTCTTGTCGCCCC
>JAACVA010000035.1:0-227 GCA_009992615.1 Rhodobacterales bacterium | reverse complement strand
CGCGATCAGGCGGATGCGCTCCGAAGCCTGGACGGCACGCCCTGACCCGCCCGGCTGGATCGAGAGCGTGTGCGGCCACTTGCCGGCGAGAAAGCCCATCAGCCGGAGGAACTCCATGCGCGCCGGGAGTGCCTCGGCGGCGGCGCTGCCGGTCACGGCCCTGAAGCGTTCCGTGGTGCCGTCGAACCACGGGCGAGCGCGGTACGCCTCGCGCGCGAAGTCCGGCA
>JAACVA010000034.1 GCA_009992615.1 Rhodobacterales bacterium | reverse complement strand
GGTGGTGATGGAAAGTTCCGCGAATCCCATGGGGCAGTATGTTCACATTTTGTTCCGATTTGGGAGTCGGGGGGTGCGCGTGGTTTCGCCCCGCCTGCGGCGGGTCGACCGATGCGAGGGGGCGTTGCCCCCTCGCGCTCCCCCAGAGTTTTTCGGCCAAGATGAAGACGGGTCGGCCGGGGATTGGTGACCGGCGGTCACTCCTTTGGCGTTTCATCCTCGGACCGCGACAGGCCATAGCGCTCGGCGACGCGCCAGACATGGGCGGGCACCATGTTCTTGACCCGCGCGGGGTGGGCGCGGCGCAGGTGGAGGATGGTTTCGATCGCCTTCATCTCGACCCGGGCGCGGGCGAATTCGAGGCCACGGGGACCGATGCGCGGTTGCAGGAAGGACACCAGCGGGCGCAGCCAGTCGGGCATGGACCGCAGCGGCATCCCGCCCGCCGCGCGTTCGGTATTGGCGAGGAAACCCTTCACCGCGCCGTCGCGCTTGCCCTTGTCGGTCAGGGGCTTGACCTCCAGCCGGTCGGCGATGCCGGCCAGCATCTCGGTCCCGCGCGCATTGCGGGTGAGGATCCATTGATCGCCATCGCCTGCCATGTAGCCGACGGTGATGTCGGCCAGCCGGTTGGTGTAATCCACGCAGGTCTTGCAGGTAAGCGGGAAGAAGTCGGCGGGCAGTTTCGAGATCGGCAGTTTCAGGAACGGGATCACCTGCGTCGGGCGGCCATCATCGAAGCGCAGTTCCACCCGGTAGTCGGCGCGGAATTCGAGGTAGCTGATGGTGTCGGGCCGGTCGTCCAGCAGGTCGAGGAAGGTGTGGAAGTTCGCCGTCGTGGTGTTGTCGGAGCAGGGCGTGCCGATGACATAGAGGCGATCGAGGCCGAGGTCGGCCTCGATCTGGCGGAGCGCGTAGACCTGGCAGGGAATGCCGATGACGGCGATCCTGCGGTGGCCTTGCGCCATGGCGGGTTCCAGCGCGGCGAGCGTCGGGCCGAAGCCCATCCGCATGCCGCGACATCGGGCGAGGTCGGCCGGATCGGTGACGATCACGGGCATCGGTTTCCAGCGATCGGACGGATCGGGCGCCACGGCGAGGACGGCATCGACGGTGCCGGAGCGGAGCAGTTGCGCCGCCAGTTCCGTGGTGATCCCGGTCCATTGCGCGCCGGGGGCGGGCGGCGTCAGCCGCGCGCGCTGCATGGCGAGGGTGACGCCGAAGAAAGCTTCCTCCCCCCTCGCGGGATCGGCCGCGCGGCCATGGGTTTCTACCTCGGAGCGTTCGTAATCCGGCTGGATGAACTGGCACGCCTTGCCGCAGGCCTTGCCGTCGCCCATCCGGCTGATGCCGCAATCGGTGCAGAGGCCGGGCCGGGCATCGCCGGTCAGGATCGGGGCAAGGGGCTGTTTTTCAGAGATATTTCCGGACATGACGCGCACCTTGGACGGGTTTGGCCAGTCTCGGGTCCGCATGGGGGGAAGTCAATTGCGGGCGTTGGAGGGCGCGCGCGCGTGCGCGGCGGTTCTGTTGCTTGCCTTCGGGAGGCGGCCGTGCTGTCGCTGCATCCTGCTTTGGAACCCAACATCGCAGGACATCGGCGCCGGTCCGGACGTCGGCTATTCGGCGCGCTCCCATATCGACATGCCATCGACAATGCGCTTCTGCATGCCGCGCGCGCTTAGCCAAGGGCGACCGAGATCGCGCACAACGGCGCGCCGCCCTTTGGCTTGCAAGGGATGATTTCGGAAGTCGGCGGTGTAGGCGCCCAGATCTGTATCCGGGGCATAGAGCTGTTTTTCCGGGTCCTTGTCCGGATCCATGAGCCCGGCGCACATCCTTGCGAAGTCCGTCTTGATGAAGGAGGGCGAGGTGGCGAACAAGGGCCGTGTCGGATCGACCTTCTTCAGTATCTTGAGTCCGAAGGTCTTCCGCCACGTGGTTTCGAAGGCATAGGTCCTGGGGAGGTACAGACGGTCGCGACTGGCCATCTGCACCTGAACCACCTTTCCGTGCAGACGGGGTTCGATCTGAACGGGAGTGACCGGATGCAGCACTTCCCAATCGTCCTCCATGTGCAGGAAGTAGGGCGTGCCGGGTTGCTGCCAGAGATGTTTCACCGCCGCACCGAACGAAGGCGTGTCAGGACGCCGGATCGCGACATCGGGAAAGCGATCCCGCAACAGCCGCTCGCACGCGTCGCCGTCGGCATCGGAGCCGCAGAAGGGGTCAATGTTGGCGTAAACGGTTCCGCGTGGAAAATGCCGGATGATCTTGTCATGGAACGATGCCAGCGTTTGCCCCAGAAGATCTGGCCGCCGCCCGCATACGATAGTGATGTCCATGGTCGCGTTCCTAAAAGGATATATATAACAATGTTTTGCAGGTTCAGAAAGTCAACTGGGCCTACCTTGTAAACCTATTGCAAGGGGGCTAGAAGCACGTAGCCAAGTTGTGGGGGTTCATGACCCGGTACGCAATCATCATCCCGACACGAAACCGGCCCGGTTCACTCAGAATGACGCTGATGGGCCTTGCCGAACTGGATTACCTGGACGTGTCGCTGGTCGTGTCCGACAATTCGGATGCCGGGGTTCTGGATGAAAACAGTCGCATGATTGAGGAAACGCTGAAGGGTCGGCGTCATATTCACGTGCGGCCCGGTCGCGTCCTGCCGATGGCCGACCACTGGAACTTCGCCCTTGATGCGACGCCCGATGCTGACTTCTTCGGGATCGTGACCGACCGAATGATGCTCATGCCCGCGGCGCTTTCCATTTGTGACGAAGTTCTTTCCAAATCCGACCAAGAAGCGGTCTGTTTCAAGAACGGTGTCGTGTGTTCGAAGACGGGAACTGCGCTGCCTGACATGCCTTCCGGAATTTCCGCGAGAGTAGTCGAGTCCGATGCGGTTCTCGATGATTTTGCGAAGACAATTCTGCGGAAGGACAGCCCGAGATTCCTCAATTCTTTTGTCTCTCGATCCTGCATTTCCCGGATCAAGCAACGCTACGGGACGGTGTTCGCCGGGATCTCGCCAGACTATGCATTCGCCTTCAGATTTCTTGATACCACTGATCGCTATGCGAGCATTGACGCACCCATTCTGATCGATCACTCACCGAGCGTTTCAAACGGGATGGCCATGACGCGGAATATTGGCAATGCTGCTGCGAAAGATTTTCTGCATCGCGCTGCTTCCGAACAGTCTTCGGAACTCGCCTTTGGACCAATTCCATTCGAAACCACGCTGCTTCCGAACGTCATACTTCGGGAACTGGAGATTGCGAAGTCGAGGGCGAATGAAGCTACCCGACTGCCCGTGATCGATACTGGCGCATTTCATGTGGCCTGTGCCAAGGCAATGCGGCGGTCTGTTCGCTTCTTCGATCCGCACAGCCAGCGCCTCGCTGCTTTGATCGAGGAGTATCGTGTAGCCCATGGCTTGCCGCATCTGAGCGCACGGGTTCGGCGGACCACCTTTCTGCGGGCTGTCAAGAATACGGTTTCCCGCTGGGTCAAGATGCTTTTAGGCACATCATCAGATCTGGCGGGCGTCTTGCGCGATGAAAAAGGTGACCTGGAATTGCTGACGAACTTGCGGAATATTGGACATACCCACGCGGTATCGGTGCCAGACCGGCGATTGCGGGACGGTGAGACGCAATGAAAGCAGTCATCCTCGCCGGCGGCCTCGGGACCCGGATCAGCGAAGAATCCCACCTCAAGCCCAAGCCCATGATCGAGATCGGCGGGCGGCCGATCCTGTGGCATATCATGAAGCTCTACGGGCACCATGGCATCACCGAATTCGTGATCTGCTGCGGCTACAAGGGCTATGTGATCAAGGAATATTTCGCCAATTACTTCCTGCACATGTCGGACGTGACCTTCGACATGGCCTCCAACAGCATGGAAGTGCACCACCGCAACGCCGAGCCATGGCGCGTCACCCTCGTCGATACCGGCGAGACGACGCTGACCGGTGGGCGTCTCAAGCGGGTGGCCGAGCATCTGGATGGCACGTTCTGCCTGACCTATGGCGACGGCGTCTCGGATGTGAACATCGCCGATCTGGTGCGCCACCATCGCGCGGCGGGGACCGAGGCGACCGTCACCGCGATCCAGCCCGAAGGGCGCTTCGGCGCGCTCGAAATCCACGACGGCCGCGTGACCGCCTTCGAGGAGAAGCCGCGCGGCGACGGGCGGTGGATCAATGGCGGCTTCTTCGTGTGCGAACCCGCCGTTCTGGGTCGGATCGACGGGGACCAGACCTCGTGGGAGAACGAGCCGCTGAAGCGTCTGGCGTCGGATGGTCAACTGGCGGTGCATCGCCATATCGGCTTTTGGGCGGCGATGGACACGATGCGCGACAAGACCCGGCTGGAAGACCACTGGGCCGACGGCACGGCGCCGTGGAAGGTGTGGGACTGAATGGCGTTCTGGGCTGGAAAACGGGTTCTCGTGACCGGTCATACCGGGTTCAAGGGCGCCTGGCTGTCCGAGATCCTTCTGGGTCGCGGCGCCGAGGTCTTCGGGTTGGCCCTGCCGCCCGAGGGCGATCCGGCCCTGTTCAACCAGCTTGCGCTGGCGGCGCGCCTTGACCATGCCGTGACGGATCTGCGCGACGCGGACGCGGTGGCCGTGCGGGTGGCACAGGCCGCGCCCGATGTGGTCTTTCATCTGGGCGCGCAATCCCTCGTGCAGCGGTCCTATCGCCAGCCGGTCGAGACTTGGGGCACCAATGTCATGGGCACGATCCACCTGATGCAGGCGCTTGCCGGCCTGGGGCGTCCGGTCGCGACGGTGATCGTCACCACCGACAAGGTCTATGAGAACCGCGAGTGGGTGCATGGCTACCGCGAGACCGATGCCCTTGGCGGCCACGATCCCTATTCCGCGTCCAAGGCCGCGACGGAACTGGCCGTCCATGCGTGGCGCAGCAGCTTTCCGGGCCTGTGGCTTGCGACGGCCCGGGCCGGCAACGTGATCGGCGGCGGCGACTGGGCCGAGGATCGTATCCTGCCCGATCTGGCCCGCGCCTTCGCGGCGGGGCGGCCGCTTGCGCTGCGCAATCCCGGCTCCACCCGCCC